>PKCI01000063.1 GCA_002862135.1 Verrucomicrobiota bacterium
TTTCTGAAAACAATATTTCGGCCCGAATCAGTCAATCATGCTCAAGCTCGGTCGGGCGCAAACCACAACCTCTCGCACAGTCAGCGCGAAGAGCAAGTATTCCCGCAAAATCAGCAAAATCAGGTGCAAACGAGCATTAAGCGGCCTTCATTACGGCCGAGAGAGCGACCAATGTCACGGCCGCAAGAATGGCCACGACACCGACGATCACTGCGATCTGTCCCAGGGTATCCTTCTTCTCCACCTTCTCGATAGGAGAAAGGTTCTTGAAGCCGACAGGCACACTGGAGACATCCGCAACCGCAGGAGGATCACCGTGAGTAAATGATTCGCCGCCACCAGCTTCCGCCGGCACACCCGTGTCCGCATCAAGAGCCCCGGAAGCAGCTTCGGCTCCTTCGGAAAAGACCGCCTGGACGCTCCCGAAAGCGATCTGTAGGCCTTCGGACAAAGTGACCTCGGTGACTTGCTCTCCATTGGCGAAAGTACCGTTGGTAGAGCCCAGATCAGTCACTTGGTAGACACCGTCGTTGTTCTGAATCACAGCATGGGAACCGGACAGAGAAATGTGGTCGAGAACGACATCGTTTTCGGGGCCGCGGCCCACGGAAAGCTGTTCGATACCAGCCAGATCGACTGCAAAAGGTTCCTGATCCGGGACGTAGATGGAGAGTGTTGCCATGATTTAATTGGAGCGTTTTACACTGACTCAGCGTGATTGATCAATCAGATTAGCAAATTCTTCGAAGAAATAGGAAGCATCGTTCGGGCCGGGAGCGGCCTCGGGGTGATACTGAACGGAGAACACCGGATAGTCCCGGTGGCGCATGCCCTCGACGGTATCGTCGTTCAAGTTAATGTGAGTCACCTCGATGTGGGACGGCAGCGAATCCCCGTCCGCCGCGAAACCGTGGTTCTGCGAAGTGATCGCAATCTTATCAGTCCGAAGGTCTTTGACCGGGTGGTTACCGCCGCGGTGCCCAAATTTAAGTTTAAAGGTCTTTCCGCCGAAAGCGTGGGCAAGAACCTGGTGACCGAGGCAGATGCCGAAGACCGGCCTCTTGTCGATGATCTGCTTCACTTCATCGTGAACGTAATCGAGAGCCGCAGGGTCACCGGGGCCGTTGGAGAGGAAAACACCGTCCGGATTCATCGCCAGCACTTCGGAAGCCGGGGTGCGGGAGTTCACCACTTCCACTTCGAATCCTTTTTGACGGAGGCTACGGAGGATGTTGCGCTTGATACCGAAGTCGTAGGCCACGATGCGGTATTTCGGATCAATGAGCGGGCGGTACATTTCGCCGTCGGTCTCTTCGAGTAATTCGCCAGAGGTCTCGTTCACGATTGTCCACTCACGGCTGAGCTTGCTCTCCGGATCCCACTGGTAACCTTTCTTGGTGGTGACTTCCTTCACAAAGTCGGAGCCCTCCATCGGGGGCGCGTCTTTCGCCGCAGCCACCGCGCCGTCGGCATCGAGGCTACCGTCGGTGCAAAGAGTTGCTCTCATTGCACCAACCACGCGCAGGCGCTTAGTCAGAGCGCGAGTGTCGATGCCTTCGATTCCGGGCACGCCGGAATCCGCCAAGTAGTGGTGCAACGATTTTTCAGAGCGCCAGTTGCTGGGGATATCGCAGAGTTCCTCGATAACGAATCCGCGCACATGGACCTGACAACTTTCGGAGTCCACCTCGGTGGTACCGTAGTTACCGATCAGGGGACAGGTCATCGTCACGATCTGACCGCGGTAGGAAGGATCCGTGAGGATCTCCTGGTAGCCCGTCATCGACGTGTTAAAACAAATTTCTCCGGTCTGGGTAACTTCCGCTCCAAAACCGATCCCCTCGAAGACCGTTCCGTCTTCGAGAGCCAGCACTGCCCTTTTCCGTTCTCTTCCCATAGGGTTAAGGCTCCTTGGTAAGAAGGCCTTCGGAGATTGACAGAAAAGCAGTGTCTTTCAAGTGGTTTTCCCACCTCAAGATTCGCTTTTCGCGAAGCGGGCTGCCAGACATTACTCCCAAACGGGCAAACTCTTCAACTCATCCGAAACACTATCGCTCAACGGTAGCCCCCATGTGGACCTGAAAGGCTCGAGATTCATGCCGCAGGCTTTGGACAAACGAATGACCCACTGGTCATTTCTTTCCCGCTGATCCGTGGGGCGCTCATCCTTTTCGAGGTTGTTCTATTCGACAAACACCTTGGTGAGAGGTTCCCACCCGAATTTCTCCTGCACCATCAGGTAGGTCTCGAGCGCCGTCCAGACACCCCATTCCTCAAAGTCCGGTCCACCCTAAAAATAGGCATTGATCCGCTGGCGACGATCGAGTGGTCGAATCGCACGATGGGTTTCATCCCGGTGCTTGCCGATGTATTCCTCGTAGACATAAACCGACCACAGGTTGCAGGTGGTTTCCACGGTTCGGGGAAGCGACCAGAGATTGTGCTGATGGTTGTGCCCATACCCCATGAAAGAATCCCCACGACCCCTCGCTATTGAGCCGGTTGAAGTACGTGAAAAGCCGAAGAAGTAACCTTCGTCCGACCAGCCCCCTCCGACCTGCCCAAATCCTGCTATTTTCCTCTGTCCCTCGCGGCTTTGCCTTTGACCCGAGGCCAGGAATGGCGTATCGCGAAATGCTCTCAGTTATCGGATTTTCGAATTCGGTGGCAGGGTTCTTAACCGTTATTAAATACCATGTCCTCGGCTCCAAGTATCATCTACACCAAGACCGACGAAGCTCCCGCATTGGCGACATACTCGCTGCTTCCGATTATCCAGGCCTTTACCAAGTCCTCCGGCATCAATGTCGAGACGCGTGACATCTCTCTCGCCGGCCGCATCATCGCCGTCTTCCCTGAATTCCTGACCGAAGACCAACAGATCGGTGACGCCCTCTCTGAGCTCGGCGAACTGGCCAAGACGCCCGGCGCCAATATCATCAAGCTGCCGAACATCAGCGCTTCCATTCCTCAGCTAAATGCTGCCATCGAGGAACTTCAAAATGGGGGCTTCAATCTGCCGCCCTATCCCGATGAGCCTTGCAACGACGAAGAGAAGGACATCAAGGCGCGCTACGACAAGGTCAAGGGCAGCGCGGTAAACCCGGTGCTTCGCGAAGGCAACTCCGACCGCCGTGCTCCCAAGGCCGTGAAGGAATACGCGAGGAACAACCCGCACTCTATGGGTGCCTGGTCCGCTGACTCTAAGACCCGCATCGCCAGCATGGGCGAAAACGATTTCCGCTCCAACGAGAAGTCCGTCACCGTGGAGAAAGCCACTGACGTCCGCATCGAGCTCGTCGGCACCGACGGATCCACCACCGTCCTGAAGGAATCCACTCCCCTGCTCGCTGGTGAAGTCATTGACGCCACCGCGATGCGCAAGGACGCGCTCGTTTCATTCCTTGAAGACCAGGTCGCCGCCGCCAAGGCTGAAGGCACCCTCTTCTCCCTGCACATGAAAGCCACCATGATGAAGGTCTCCGACCCCATTATCTTCGGTCACGGCGTTCGGGCTTACTTCAAGGATCTCATCGAGAAACACGGTGACGTGATCGATGACCTCGGTGTCGACTTCAACAACGGCTTTGGTGACCTCGTTGCCAAGATCGAGTCCCTCCCCGCTGACAAGAAGGCCGAAATCGAAGCCGACATCCAGGCCTGTTACGACAACGGCCCCGACCTCGCCATGGTGAATTCCGATAAAGGCATCACCAACCTGCACGTTCCCAGCGACATTATCATCGATGCCTCGATGCCCGCGATGATCCGGACGTCCGGACAGATGTGGAACAAGGACGGCAACCAGCAGGACACCCTCGCCGTCATCCCTGACAGCAGCTACGCCGGCGTCTACGCCGCGACGGTTGATTTCTGCAAAGAGAACGGCGCCTTCGATCCGACAACCATGGGAACGGTTCCCAACGTTGGACTGATGGCTCAGAAAGCCGAGGAGTATGGCTCTCACGACAAGACGTTCGAAATCCCCGCTGATGGCACCGTTCGCGTCGTCGACAGTGACGGCAACGTGCTCATCGAGCACAGCGTTTCCGCGGGCGACATCTGGCGCGCCTGCCAGACCAAGGACGCGCCCATCCGCGACTGGGTAAAGCTCGCCGTGAACCGCGCTCGGGCAACCGGCAACCCGGCCGTCTTCTGGCTCGACGAAACCCGCGCTCACGACAGCCAGCTGATCGCCAAGGTGAACACCTACCTCGCCGATCACGATACCAAGGGACTAGAGATCCACATCCTCACTCCGATCGAAGCGACCAACTTCTCCCTTGAGCGAATCAAGCGCGGTGAAGACACCATTTCCGTGACCGGCAACGTGTTGCGTGATTACCTCACCGACCTTTTCCCCATCCTTGAGGTGGGCACCTCTGCCAAGATGCTTTCGATCGTTCCACTTATGAATGGTGGCGGCCTCTTCGAAACCGGAGCCGGCGGTTCCGCTCCCAAGCACGTTCAGCAGTTTGTCGCTGAGAACTATCTGCGTTGGGATTCCCTCGGAGAATTCCTCGCCCTGGCGGTTTCTCTCGAACACCTCGGAAACAACTACGACAACGCCAAGGCCAAAGTGCTCGGCGCCACGCTCGACGACGCGACCGGCAAGTTTCTTCTCGAAAACAAATCACCGACCCGTCGCCTCGGAGGCATCGACAACCGCGGCAGCCACTTCTACCTTGCTCTCTACTGGGCCGAAGCCCTCGCGGCTCAGGATAACGACGCTGACCTCAAGGCCGAGTTTACTCCCATCGCCCAGGCCATGCTCGAACATGAAACCCGCATCGTGGAAGAGCTCATCGAGGTTCAGGGCCAAGCGGTCGAAATCAGCGGCTACTACCAGCCCAGCGACGAGATGGCTTCCCAAGCCATGCGCGCCAGCGTCACGCTCAACGGCATTATCGACGGGATTTAATTCCCGCAACCAGCAACGCTCTTACGAAAAAGGCCGGGTTCGCTGCACCCGGCCTTTTTGTTTTCTAAAACATTCAGGGTGATCAGAGCAGATCCTGCAAGACCTTCCGGGTGTGCGGATTCTTGATCTTGGCATCATGGTATTTCTCGCCGTAGCGCTTCAGCTGCTTCGCCATCTTCTTGAGAACCGGCCCCTGCTCGGGATCTTTGGCAAAGTTCTGCAACTCATCAGGATCTTTGTCGAGATCGTGCAACCACACTTCGTCTTCGTCCGAAAGAATAAGTTTGTGAGTAGGTGTCACCGCCGCGATCCAGCCCTTGGTATCTTCGGAGGAGCTGTTAGTTCCGCGCATAAAGGTAATGTCAGGTCCTTTAAGTTGCTCTCCCTGGAAAACTCCACTGAGGTCACGTCCCTCTTCCACACCGGAATGCTGGGCCCCCATCATTGAAAGAATAGAAGGCATAAAATCGGTGGTATTCATCGCGTGATCAATCCGCAATCCAGCTTCAATGTTTTCCGGCCAGCGGATAACGAACGGAACTTTCGCTGAAGCCTCCATCGGCTTACCCTTGTTTTGCAGGCCGTGTTCGCCACGAAGGTCTCCATGGTCCGCGGTGAAGATGACGATGGTATTGTCGTAAAGCCCCCGCTTCTTTAACGCTTCGATGAGCTTACCCATATTGTCGTCGATGCACTTCATCATTCCGTGATACTGCGCCATGGGATACCTGGTATTCTTCGCCGGCTTGGCCCAACTGGGTGCTTTGTCAGGGTCTTTACTATGGGTGCGGGGCGCTTCGATCTTCTCGTCGCTGAACATGGTATTGTAGGGAGCGCGCACAGTGTCCGGACCATGGGGATCCGGAATGCTGACCATGTAGGCGAAGGGGCTGTCCTTGTGCTCGTCGATGAAATCAATCGTGCGATTCATAAGCCAGTCCGTAGCAAAGGACTCTTCGTCGGCACCATCCACGCTGTAAGAAGGCTTTCCACTCCTGTCGCGAGCCTTCACCCGTGGCCCCTCATCCGTTAGCTCAAACTGTTTCCAGTGCCCCCGGTTAAACATGTATCGATTGTCGTCGAAACCAAATTTGCGCTCTGGTCCCCACTGCGGCTTGCCATTACCGTCGAGGTGCCACTTTCCGGCGTAGCCAGTCGCGTAGCCGGCCTCGCCGAGCTTGTGACCAAAAGTCACGATATCATCGTTGAGATGCACGTTGTTGTTCGTCACCGGCGTGTTTTGGGGATAACGCCCCGAGACAAAGGAAGAGCGCGAGGGTGAGCAAACCGGCGTCGCGGCATAGAACTTCGTGCACAAGGCTCCCTCCGAAGCGAGCTTATCGATGTGCGGCGTGTCGCAAACCGCGTGCGGCCCCCACATAAATGCCTGCTCAGAAGGCAAGGTGTCACGATAGGCGCCAATCGTTCGGAAGTTCAGCTCATCGCAGTGAACAACAATAAGGTTGGGCTTACTATCGACTGCGGCCCGTGTCACACCCGCACTAACCGCCGCCGCAGAAGTCGCAGCTCCGGCCTTTTTAATAAATTCTCGTCTTTTCATCTCAGTAAAGGGATTGCTAACCGTTGATTCAGGCCTGTCAGAGTGAGGGTATGTCGAAATTTCGTCAAAGCCGCAATGCCGCCCTGATTTGGCAACAAACATGCCGGTTCGGGAAATTCCGTGAGATTCCCCGTCTTGAAGCGGTATCTTGGAGATTTAATGAAACGCGACACAGAAGAATTCATCGAGCTGCTTACTGGTGCCCAGAGCGCCGTGTTCGGCTACATCATGTCCCTGGTCCACGATCCGACCAAGGCTCAGGATGTCCTTCAGGAGACCAACATCACTCTCTGGAGAAAGGCCGAAGACTTTGAACTGGGCACCAACTTCACTGCCTGGGCATGCCGCACCGCCTACTTTCACGTGCTCAATCACCGCCGTAAGGCAAGCCGTGAACAACTCGTCTTTGAAGATGACATCCTCGACTACCTCGCCGAGCGGCAGCAGGAGCGCGCCGAGGAAACCAATCCCCGCATAACGGCTCTTCGGAGTTGCCTCAAGAACCTTCCCGAGAAACAACGATTCCTCATTGAGCATCGCTACCGTCCGGGGGCTTCCGTCCAGGGAATGGCGGCTGACTCCGGCAAATCCGAAGGAGCCATTTCCCAATCGCTTTACCGAATTCGCGCTGCTCTGCAGCAGTGCGTTGAAAAGAACCTCGCCAGGGAGGGTATCGCATGAAACAACGAGACCGACTCAACCGCGTCACCGAGCTCACTTCCAGGCTCATCGACGACCTCGCGACTCCCGAAGAGCAGCAGGAACTCAATGACCTGCTCACGGGTGATCCCGACGCGTGCGAACGCTACCTCGACGTCACCGAGACCCATGCCGTGCTGACTCATGAGCACCTCGCCGACGACCTTGCTTCCGCAGCACAGGCCATCCCCGACAAGCACGACGGCGGACGAAATTCTCGCGTCATTCCTTTTCCCCGATCCACTCGTGGATGGGCCGGCCTCGCAGCGGTGGCTGCCATTGCTTTGCTATTGAACGCCGTCGTGATCCGATCCCTCACCTCGCAATGGACCGCCGAGCCCACCGCAAACGATGAATGGGTGGCCGTTCTTAGTCACCTTGTCGAACCGGTCTGGGAAGACAAGGATAACCGCCGCGAACAGGGAACGCCGCTCGCCTCCGGCACCTTCAAGCTGAAAAGCGGTCTCGCGCAGATCGAGTTTTTCAGCGGTGCCTCCGTTATTGTGGAGGGACCAGCAGAGCTTGAACTGGTATCCCCCTGGCTCATTGAATGCCGGAGCGGTCGACTTCGCACTTCCGTACCCGATCCGGCCCAGGGATTCACCATTGAAACACCCGACTACAAAGCCGTTGATCTCGGTACTGAATTTTCTCTTAGCGTTACACCGGATGGCCAGAGTGAACTTCACGTGGTTGAAGGCAAAGTCCGCCTTGATGACAAAGCCGGCAACGAGTTAAAGAATCTCGTTACCGGAAACGGCATCCGCGCCACAAACGGCACCTTCGAATCCGTCAACGGTGGCGGCACCGATTTCGTCGACCGTAAAACCCTGCTGAATCTGTCCCACGTCGACCGGGCCGGGCGCTACCGCGAATGGCTCGCCAGCCGCGACGCTCTGCTGAATGATCCTGACACGCTAATTCTCTTCGACTTCGAAAGCCAGAATGCTTGGGACCGCCAACTGCTCAGCAAGCGGGGTGGCTCTCCTAACGGAGCCATCATTGGCGCCCAGTGGGCTCGGGGCCGCTGGCCTGGCAAGGGGGCGCTTAACTTCAAACGCGTCACCGACCGAGTCCGCCTCGATATCCCCGGCAGCTACGAGTCCCTCACCATGTCGGCCTGGATCAAGGTGGAAAGCCTGGACCGCTGGTACAGTTCCATTATTCTCACCGATGGCTTCGAAGAAGGAGAACCTCACTGGCAAATCACCGGCGAAGGAAAACTGATCCTCGGCATCGGAGGAACTCGACCTCCCAACACCGAGTCGGAGCGAGTCATCCACCCCGGCGACCTGGGACGCTGGATTCACCTCGCCGTCACGATCGACCGGCCATCGAACACAGTGATTCACTATGTTGACGGAGAGATCATCGAGAAACACGAGCGAACCAAAATTCCCAAACTCCGCTTTGGTGGCTCCGAAATCGGCAACTGGCGAATCCCGAAACAGATCGGCAATCCGATCCGCAGCCTCAACGGTCGTCTCGATGAATTCGTGATCCTGCAGCGCACCCTGACTCCGGAGGAGATCAAGGCACACTACCTCGCCGGAAAGCCGACGGGGTGACCTTAGATCATCGAAGCAATCACCAGCGCCACCACGCTCATCAACTTGAGCAGGATGTTGAGGGAGGGGCCGGACGTGTCCTTGAACGGATCACCCACCGTGTCGCCAACGACGGCGGCTTTGTGGGCTTCAGAACCCTTGGCCAGCTTCTCGCCGTTCACTTCGAACCCTTCCTCGATCATTTTCTTGGCGTTGTCCCAGGCACCACCGGCGTTGGACTGAAAGAGAGCTAACAAAACACCCGTCGCGGTGACTCCAGCGAGGAGACCGCCCAGCATTTCGGCTCCGCCAAGAAATCCGACGGCTACCGGTGCCGCCACAGCGAGCAGACCCGGCTTCACCATTTCCTTGATCGCCGCCTTGGTGGAGATCTCCACGCACTTGCCATACTCGGCCTGCCCCTGGGCTTCCTCGTAAATCTTCTGGTCCTCTTCTGACCACTCCGCGACTGGATTGCCTTCATTGCGATTCATTACATCGAGTCCGGCCTTGAGCCCGGGGATCTCCCGGAACTGTCGACGCACTTCTTCAATCATCGACATGGCTGCCCGACCCACGGCCTCCATCGACAGAGCCGAGAAAAGGAAGGGCAGCATTCCCCCAACAAAGAGCGACGCCACCACCTTAGGGTCGGTCACTTCGATGGAAAGTTTTGCGCCATGCGTCGCTTCCCAGGTCGTTTTGAAGGCAGCGAACAAGGCAAGTGCTGTCAGTGCGGCCGAACCAATCGCAAAGCCTTTACCAATGGCAGCCGTAGTATTACCGACTGCGTCGAGCTTGTCAGTACGCTGTCGCACTTCCGGTGGAAGTTCGCTCATTTCTGCAATACCGCCGGCGTTATCAGAAATCGGCCCATAGGCATCGACCGCCAGTTGGATACCTGTATTGGAAAGCATCCCCACGGCCGCAATGGCAATGCCGTAGAGTCCGGCCAGTTCATAGGAACCGAGGATCGCTACCGCTAGTACGATAATCGGCAAGGCGGTCGATTTCATCCCCACTCCCAGTCCGGAAATAATGTTTGTCGCCGATCCCGTCACCGACTGACGGACAATTCCGATGACCGGCTTCTTGCCGGTGCCGGTGTAGTGCTCCGTGATGTAGCCAATCGCAAGACCGGCCACCAGGCCAAGTGCGATTGAGCCGAACACGCCGAGGCCGGAGTATTCATTTCCATCAAGCGTCCACTTCCCGGGAAGAAGCTGGCCGATGAGAATATAGGTTCCTACGAGAAGAATACCCCCCGCGACCAACTCGCCGGTATTCAGTGCTTTCTGCGGATTACCGCCTTCTTTCACCTTCACCAGGAATGTACCAATAATGGAGGCTACGATGCCTAGTCCTGCCAGCATCAGCGGCAGTAGAACTCCGCCCAGCGGCAGACCGGAAAACTCCGGCAGGACCATGAACACCGAACCCAGGACCATGGTGCCGATGATCGAGCCGACATAAGATTCAAAAAGGTCAGCGCCCATACCGGCCACGTCTCCCACGTTGTCTCCCACATTATCAGCAATCGTCGCTGGATTGAGCGGATGGTCTTCGGGAATCCCTGCCTCCACCTTACCAACAAGGTCAGCACCAACATCGGCTGCTTTTGTATAGATGCCTCCGCCGACACGAGCAAACAGGGCAATCGAAGAGGCCCCGAAGGAAAAACCGGTGATGATGGTCATCACCTTGCCGATCGACTCAGCTCCGGTCCCAATCGCACTGCCAAAAATCAAAAGGAGCAAACCCAGCCCCAAGAGTCCAAGGCCAACCACTCCCAACCCCATCACTGAACCTCCCGCGAACGCGATGCGAAGGCCCTCACCCAGGCTGGTTCGGGCAGCATGGGTCGTGCGTGCGTTTGCCTTCGTCGCGACCTTCATCCCGATGAAGCCAGCGAGGGCAGAGCAGACCGCACCAACGACGAAAGAGACCGCCACGAACGGCGAACTGTTTGCAGGATCACTAAACCCACCGAGCAACAGCAACAGGGCAACACAACCTACGAAGATGGCGAGCACCTTATACTCCGCTCGCAGAAATGCCATCGCTCCGACAGCAATGTTATTGGCGATTTTTTTCATCGTGTCGGTCCCGGGATTCTGCTTCGCGACCCAGGCAGATCGCCAGAACGTGAAACCAAGGGCCAGAAGGCCGAACAGTGGAATAATGATTAAGATGGTATTCATAGTGAGGTGAGGTTGTGAGAAACCGGGGGGTAGGGCTTGAACTCGGTTCAAGAAGGCTCAGTGATTAGCCAAATGTTTCCGTGGCTCCGGCCGCGAATGGCCGGGCTTTTCAAAACAAGTGGGGTTTATTACGATGGGGGAGAGATTGGAGCATACCCTTTCGGGTCACTCTTTACTCAGGGTCAAAAGCTTCGGTTTCGAATGAGCAGGGCTTATCTTTTTAAGGAGTCAATGAGTGCCTGATACGCAATCGTTTCTTCCGTTTCGATCAGAGGAACGAAATAGGAGTGTGCTTCGGTAGAGTCGATATGTTTTTTCCAATTCTCGGGAACGGGCAGGAAGGTTTCCCATTTGGGTGTAACGAGGAGTTGTCGAGCGTTTTGCCTCCTCATCAGATTCTCAATGAGCTTACTCTTGGCTTCATTGGTCTTGGCTCTATTCTCGCGAGTATTACCGACGGATGGCTTCGCCTGTTCGCCATCAACCAAAACTGCTGCCACCTTTTCCCCCCCGAAAGAGTCACCAGGGAATGCTGGAAAAGCAATCATCAGAGACGCCAACGCAGTCACGACCAAAGTTCGAATCATTATGCGAAAAATACCGAATTGATCACTCCATGGAAAGCCATCTTTCTGGCAAATCACGATGATGTTTTCATTGGAAACCCATACAGCTAAACGTGTTTGAGCAAAAAATCGAAGGTTGTGATCACTTTCGCAATACCTGAGCTTCGAGAGCACTTTCTGCCACCCTGCCCGCGTGAATCTTCTAGCGGGAATTAGGTAACTAACCGAAGAGGGTCATCTGGGGATCGTCTTCAACAGGCTCTTCCTTGACCTCGGAAGGTTTCTTCTTCGGTGGTGGAGATACTTTTTCTTCGACGTCTTCGCTGCCTTCAAGCCCCGTCAAAATCTGTTTAGCACGGTCAATAATGGAAACCGGCAGCCCGGCCAACCTCGCCACCTGGATGCCGTAACTCTTATCAGCAGCTCCCGGCAGAATCTGGCGAAGAAAGATGATCTGATCATTCCATTCGCGGACAGCGATATAGTAATTGTTCACCGCCTGGCGTGACACCGCGAGTTGAGTCAATTCATGATAGTGTGTCGCAAAGAGTGTGCGACATCCGACTTCATCGTGAAGGTGCTCAACAACGCTCCAGGCGATGGATAAACCATCATAGGTGGCTGTGCCACGCCCGATCTCGTCGAGGATCACAAGGCTGTTTTCCGTCGCATGATTGGCAATCAAAGCGGTCTCGGTCATTTCGACCATAAAAGTTGATTGCCCCTTGGCCAAATCATCACTGGCTCCTACCCGTGTAAAGATTCGATCAACCAGCCCCACTTCGGCGCTTTCGGCCGGAACGAAGCTGCCAATTTGAGCCATCAAGGTGATCAACGCCACCTGTCGAATATAGGTCGACTTACCGGCCATATTCGGCCCAGTGATGAGCATGAACCGGTTGGAGTCCGGATTCATCTCCGTATCGTTGGGCACAAACTTCTCTTCACCAATATTCTGATCAAGCACAGGGTGACGACCGTGCTTGATAACCAAATTTTGAGAGTCGTTCAGGAATGGCCGGCAATAATCAAAAAGACGCGCTGTTTCTGCGAAGCCTGCCAACACATCAATCTCGGCGAGAGCCGCAGCGGTTTGCTGAATGGCTTCGATATGCTCGAGCACGGTTTCTCGAAGATTGAGAAATTCTTCATATTCGAGCGTTTTGAGTCTCTCGTCTGCACCGAGAATCTTATTCTCCACTTCCTTGAGTTCAGGCGTAATAAAACGCTCCGCGTTAGCCATCGTCTGCTTGCGGGTATACTCCGGGGGTGCCTTATCAAGATGGGTCTTGGTGATTTCAATGAAGTAGCCAAAGACGGCGTTATACTTGATCTTAAGGGAGGGAATCCCGGTTCGCTCCTGCTCTTTCGATTGGAGTTCAGCAACCCATTGCTTGCCTTCGCTGGCAGCACGACGCAACTCGTCGATCGCGTCACTGTAACCATCAGCAAAGATGCCACCCTCCTTGAGAGCCGCAGGAGGCTCCCCGGCGATGGCACCTTCTAACAAATTTACTAAATCCGTAAAATCCCCAAGGCGGCGAATCAGTTCATCGGCCAGCGACCCTCCCCCGAGAGCGGAAAGGTGTTCGCGAATGTCCGGTACCTTGCGAAGAGAACTTTCCAGGGCCTTGAGGTCGCGGGCGTTGCCGGATCCCTGGCTGAGACGACTGATGGTTCGCTCCACGTCGCGGACATCAGAAAAAGCTTCCCGAATTTCGTGCAGGAGAAACGATTCCCGCATATGGGCTTCGACCAGATCCTGACGGGCCACCAGGGTTTCCAGATTGCGGATCGGATGCAACACCCAGTTGCGAAGTTTACGGGCACCCATTGGAGTCGTGGTCCGGTCGATCGCTCCGAGCAACGAAGTTTTGACCCCGCCCGAGCGGCTCGTGACTAGATCGAGATTTGCCTGACTGGACGAATCGATCAACACATAGGTGTCGGTCTGGTAGGCCTGAATAGATCGCAAATGCTGCATGCTGCGCCGTAGCTGCGTTTCCACATAGTGAATAATTGCACCGGCAGCCCCGATCGCCGGCACCATTCCTTCGCAGCCAAAGCCATCAAGCGACTGGACGTTAAAGTGCTGCTTTAACGCATACTCCGCCTGATCGATCAGGAAGGTATAACCATCGTATTCTTGGGCATTGGTCAACAGGTCGAAATCGGCAGCCTGCTCTTCAGAATAGAGAACCTCGCTGGGGTGGAGGCGAGCGAGTTCGTCTTCTAGCGAAGAGCGATCATGAAATTCGGTCACACGGAATTCGCCCGTGGTATGCTCAATATAGGCGAGGCCAAGACGACCCTTAGCCTGAAACACGGCTGCGAGATAGTTTGACCGCGCGGAGTCGAGCAGATTGAGATCATCGATCGTTCCCGCACTGATGATCTGGCTAATCTCGCGCTCGACGATCTTGCCCGGTTGAGGCTCGGTCGTCTGCTCAGCAAGGGCCACCCGCTTCCCTGCTTTGATAAGCTTGGCCATGTAGCCTTCGGCGGCGTGATGCGGCACCCCACACATGGGCATGCCGTTGCGCTTCGTCAGCGCGACGTTAAGAAGCGGGGCCGCAACCTTGGCATCTTCGAAAAAGAGCTCGTAGAAATCCCCGAGGCGGAAGAGCAGCAGGACGTCATCCGGCAGTTCGCGTCGCATCGACTGGTACTGCTGCATCATCGGCGTTAGTTTGCCGCTGGATTTCTTACTGGCCATGGATGAAAACGGAGAACCCCTACCTTAGATAATCAGTGGTGACGGGCAAGGGAGAAACAGTGGGGCGCGCTAAATCCGACTTGCCGGTCGCACGAGAGCACGACTCTCTTTTTTCGTGGCTCACTCCTCCAACCCGTTTTTCCATTTCCGAAAAGCTTTCACCCTCGGGGCCATGTAATCGGCCACTTCCTCGAAACTGAGCGGACGGTAATCCGTCACGTCCACCCCCACATCGCGGGCCAGGAGCCTCGGGTTGGCGGCATCCTCCTCCTGAAGACGGCCGTGAACATGACCATAGAGATGCCAAGCCCCGTGGAACGACTTGTCCCAACTACGCATCGGGTAGTGGTTCAACCAGATCTTTTGCCCCTGGTGCTTGATCATCCCCTGCTCCATCGTCCGCTGGAAAATATCTTTGTAGGACGGCAGGTCATGATTTCCCCAGACCAAGTTTACCTCTCGGCAACGAATCCGATCCCGATAGGCCGTGGCCTGCTCAAGTGGTGCGAGCGAAAAATCACCCACCACCCAGAGCACATCCGTCTCCGCGACCTGTTCATTGATGGCGTCGATCAGAGCGTCGTCATGACTATGCACGGTTTCGCTCGAAACACTCCATCCGCCGCACCGATCATGCATCGCCTGCTCTCTCTCCGAATCCGATAAGAAGGGCCGATTGCAATACTTGATGATATTGCCGTGCCCAAGATGAAGATCAGCTGTGAACCATATTTGTGACATTGTCAGGATTATGGGAAGCACTTTTCTAATTAGAAAAATTAATGCTTGGCCTCCGCAGAATTAAAAAATAGAGCAACGAACAAGATCAGATTGCAAGAACGGATCGAATCGATTTCTCTGGATATCCCAATACCCCGTTCTGCTTGCGATGCATCGGCGTGGCGTCGACTCGATCTGGGAGTCATTTCAAGTAGATTTTCGACTCGCCCAGGCCCCGCTCGACCACCACCGAGCAATGATGTCATCATCAATTCACTAGCCTAACATCAAGCGATCAATCATCGCATTGACCTTTTCGGATGAGAGACCCGGCACAGCTTCGAGGTCGTCAAAAGTTTCAAACGGACGATACTCAATGATGGCTTCGGCCAGTTTTGGACCAATACCCGGCAGCGTCTGCAACTCCTCTGCGGTAGCGTGATTCATGTCAATCACCGGACCAGAGGGAGCACAGGCTTCGTCATCGTGAAAACCATCATCATAGTCATCATGGGCCGCTGGTGCTCCATCGGATTTATCCGCTTCAGCAGACTCCCCTTCACGATCTGTGGAATCTTCGTCCACAGGCTCGAGGTCTTCTTTTTCGACATGATCACTTTCGAACCCTTCGTCTTCGCGATTCGACCGGTCCTGATTTGACTTTGAATCGTCGCCTTCGCCGTGGTGATGGTCATCGTAGTGACCGTCGTGGTCGTCTTCGTGCCAACTTTCGTCGAACTCAGCATGATCCGCATCAAAGTCGTAATGCTCATCGTGTTCCTGACCAAGGTAGCTATCACGCGCTACAGTCTCATCGTTGCCGTGGTCGGCACGATCACTATGATCGTCGTCATAGAGATGGGCGTGCTCCTTCTCATACTGTTCGATCTCCGCTTTGTGGATCTCGGACTTTTCCACCTCGCTCAGGTCGTCAGGATTCTTGGAATAGAGCTGCTCCAGGCGGGTCATTTTAGCCTGTTCTTCGGCCAGCATCTTTTTCTCACGACCTCGCTCAATGAAGGAGGCAATGATGATACAGATTTCGTATAGCAGGATCATCGGCCCAGCGAGGAGACCCAGGGTCATTAGGTCAGGCGGCGTCAATATGGCCGCCGCAACCATAATGATAATCCACGCGTAAGTCCGGGTCGCCCGCATCACACGAGCGGTGAGCAGTTCAAGCTTCACCAAAATCGAAACCACCACCGGAAGCTGGAAACTGATGCCGAAGACGAGGACTAGTCGCGAAATAAACGCAATATATTCGCCGATGCGGTAGAGACTTCTTCCGCCTTTGGATTCGACCAGGACAAGCATGTCTCGAGAATCATCGTAGCGCAGGGCGAAATTGGAACTTTGCATGGTCGCGAACGAATTCTTGATCGCTTCGCGAACTTCCTCACGCATCTCATTGGTCAGCTCGCTCGGGGCGTCCGTATCTTCTTCGGCCTTCGGCTTATCGCCGTCTTCACCGACAGGCTCGTAAATTTTGCCATCCGCTCCCAGCAGAGAGAAATCCGCAATTGGTTTCTCCATGGCATCGCGAGTGGGATCGATCGAGGCAATTCGCTCATTTTCGAAGATGTAAAAAAACTTCAACGCGACCGGCGCTGCCATGAAAAATGCGAAACATACACCGACCAGAAAGAGGATGAACCCCACCAGTGCTCCCGGAATGATGGCTTTCTTTTCGACCTGTCGCAGACCGGGCAGGATGAATTGAAAGCCAAAATAGAGAAGAAAGGGGAAAGAAATGATCACACCGCTGAAGAACGATAGTTTCAACATCAGGACGATGAATTCTGGCGGACTCAGCGTAATAAGGTCGAGCCGGTCCCACAGCGACACACCATCGGAAATGTTGGCAATTGGCATCTTTGCCGGGAGCTGGATCAATTCGAAGATTTTCTTATGAAAAGCAAAACAGGCCACGGTCGCGATTGCGAGTGTCGCGCCGATCTTCATCAGCGTGTGCCGAAGATCCTCCAGGTGATCTAGAAACGGCTTCTCGTGCGCATCGAAGCCGTCATCAGCCCCCGGGCGTGCTTTGCCCGCGGATTCACGAATGTGGAATAGTTTTTCGAACGCTGTCTTCAGTATCATGAAAAGATTCAATTTTTGAAGGGTTGCCACCTTAGCCTCTTTTTAAAAAACGGCAAAGAGACGCAACAGGAGGTCAGTAAATGCGTGATGTTTTGCCTGAATTTTCCAAAAAATCTGGCGTTATCCTCCCCTCTCGACTTGCAAACGGGCCCCCAAATGATAGGTAGATTTGCTCGGAACTGCAGTTTGGTGGCCTATTTCGGCCCCCGGAAGGAACCCATAGGAGGACAGACAAGACAGATGATCGGTTACGATGAGGATAAGCGTGGCTCGCAGAATAATCATGCAATTCACACGGAGAAGGTGGTCGCGGACCGGAAGATTTTCTTCCTCGACCTAAAAGAAAATGACCGCGGTCAATTCGTGAAAATCACCGAAGACGTGCGCGGACGCCGTGATACCATCATGGTGCCAGCCGAGGTCCTTGGCGATTTCATCGATGCGCTCCAAGCCGTCGAAGAAGCTGCCGAAGGCGAAGAATAAACCCGATCACGACCGGGGCCTACCCATTTAAATCCCGGTTTAACCCCCAATTCTTTATATCATGCGCAGCATGACCGGATTCGGTCGTGGTGAAACCACGACTGGCGGATGGAAAATTGAAGTGGAGCTCTCCGGTGTCAACCGGAAGCAGGTCGACATCTCAGTCAATCTCCCCAACTCCCTCCTCGAATTTGAGGCTGAAGCGCGGAAACTGCTTTCCGATGCAATCTCACGTGGACGAGTTGGTGCCAAGGTTACCCTCACTCACAGTGGTGGCACTGAGAATCGCCTCGCTTTCGACCAGAAAATGGCGGCGCATTACGTCGAAGCCGCAAAGTCTCTCTCTCGAAGCACCGGTATCGAGACTCGACTCACTGCCGCTGACTTGCTCCGCGCCCCGGGACTTTTCAAAGTCGAGGAGACTATCGCCGATCCCTCTGATATCAAGCCAGCACTCTTTGAGGCCCTTGAGCAAGCTCTCGAACAACTCCTCGCCATGCAGCAGCAAGAAGGCGAACATCTCCGCAGCGACCTGCTCGCTCGCATCGAAACCATTGTTGCGGAGGTCAGTAAGATTGAAGAACTCGCGCCGACCGTGAAGGAAAGTTACCGCGACAGCCTCCACACCCGCCTCGCTGAAGCTGGGCTCGATGTTGATCTCAACGACGAGCGCCTCCTTCGCGAAATCGGAATCTTCGCTGAGCGCTGCGATATCTCCGAGGAAATAACCCGCATCGAAAGCCACGTGACTCAGTTCCGTTCCTACATCGAAAGCGACGACCCTGCGGGGCGCCCTCTCGATTTCCTATGTCAGGAATTTAATCGCGAGCTCAACACCATCGGTAGCAAGGCCAACGACGCCGCCATTGCCCAAGGAGTCGTGAATTCCAAGACGGAACTCGAGAAAATCCGCGAGCAGGTCCAGAACATACAGTAATTGATCAGGGTTAAGCCGGTCACCCGAACCTGTTAAATCATTATGAACCGAACCCTACTCATCCTGACTGGGTTAGTGTTGTTCCTTTCAATCAATTTGGTGCTGATAACGCGCTATCGAATCGTCGCGAATGAAGGTTACCCTACCTGGGAGGCCACCAGGAATTTTCTTCTCCGAAGCGGTGAAATCAAAGTCGACCTTCCCAACACCGTCGAAATCGTGAAGGCGCACTGCGACGACCCACGAGGAAAAGTTCACATTGATGGGAACACGGTGATCACCAAAATCCCAAACTCCTGGTGCGTGATCGAAATTCAGGCGCGGTCGAGGGACGGTATGCACACCTATTTCATCAATCCCCAGAAGCTGGAAAACTGGAACCGGATCCACTTTTTCCCGGCCGAAGCTGAGAATCCCCGTACCAGGTTCATCAAGGTCGAGAACGGTATCACGAAAGCTCACGCCGATATCATTCGAGAGTCGATTCCCATAAAATCGGAAGTTCAGAATGTAAGATCCTAGAATCGCGCTAACGTTTCATTTACTGCATAATTTCTTTACTGATGAGTGACCAGAATCTCAAAAGACGCGGCCTCCTATGCGTGGTCTCCGGCCCGTCTGGTTCGGGCAAGACGACCCTCTGCCGTCGTTTCTCAGAGGAAGATTCGGACGCGGTCTATGCGGTTTCGGCAACAACGCGCGCTCCGCGCGATGGCGAACAGGACGGTATCGACTACTTTTTCCTAACACAGAAAGAATTTGAAGCCCGCACCACTCGCGGTGAGTTTCTCGAGTATGCTGAAGTTCACGGCAATTACTACGGCACCCTCAAGTCAGAGGTCCTCAATCATATCGAAGCTGGACGAGACGTGCTGATGGATATCGACGTCCAAGGTGCTGCACTGGTTCGCGGCCAGGACGATCCCGCCATTCAAAAAGCACTCGTCGACATTTTTATTCTCCTTCCCAGCGAGGAAGAACTGATCAAGCGCCTCAACTTTCGTGGCACTGAGACTCAGAACCAGATCGACCTGCGCCTCAAGAATGCCCACGAGGAGATGAGACATTGGCAGCTTTATCTTTACACAGTTGTCAGTGCCGACAAGGAAACTGACTTTTCAAGTTTCAGCGCCATCCTTGCAGGAGAGCGCTGCCGCTCCAGTCGCCTCATCCCGAGAGCCGAATCGTCCAGCGACCACCCGGAACTAGACTTGTAGGACGCAGTGCCGTCCGAAGGGAGTTGCGCAATCTGCCCGCTGGCCTGATCTTTAAATCGTGTCTGACCAACCCACAGGAAAAAACATCGTCATTGGTGTTACCGGATCGATTGCCGCCTATAAGGCGGCCGATCTCGTGAGCCAATTGGCCAAAAGTGGTCACGAGATTCATGTGGTTATGACCGATGACGCGCAGGAGTTCATCACCCCCTTGACCCTGCAGACTCTTTCCCGGCAACCCGTTACGACTAATCTCTACGACGAGAAACAAAACTGGCATCCCGGTCACATTGAACTGGCTGACAACGCCGACCTGCTCGTTGTGGCGCCCGCCACGGCTAACACCATCGCCAAGTTTGCCCAAGGTATAGCTGACGACACGCTCGGAGCCATCCACCTCGCGACCCTGGCACCTGTGCTCATTGCCCCGGCTATGAACGGGAAGATGTGGGAACATCCTGCTACGAAAGCCAACGTCGATATTCTCAAAGATCGTGGTGTTCACTTCATCGGACCCGAGGAGGGCCTGCTTGCCTGCGGCTACGAAGGCATCGGACGCCTCTGGCCGGTCGAGGGTATCGAAAAAAAGATCGAGGCCGTTCTGGCCGAAGCTTCCTGACGCGCCATGCGCTTTCTCATCACAGCCGGCCCCACTCGTGAGCCGATCGATCCGGTTCGCTATCTCACGAACCGTTCTTCGGGCAAGATGGGCTATGCGGTTGCCAGCGCTGCCCTGGCTGCAGGCCACGAGGTTTGCCTGATCAGTGGCCCGGTCTCTCTCGCCGCGCCGGAAGGCGCCGAGGTGCACTTCGTAGAGTCGGCCCGCGAGATGTACAATACTGTGCAGGAAAAGATCAATGCCGCCGACGTCGCTGTGTTTTCTGCCGCTGTCGCCGACTACCGCGTTGCTGAGGAGGCTGACCAAAAAATTAAGAAGTCAGATGACTTACTCACCCTGACATTGGTAAAGAATCCCGATATTCTTGGAAATACGCGCTCGGAATTTGGGTTCGAAGGTATTCTGGTCGGCTTCGCCGCTGAGACCAACGACCTTGAGAAACACGCCGCCAGCAAGCTGACTCGCAAGGAATGCGATCTGCTCGTCGCCAACGACGTCAGTCGCAAAGGTATCGGGTTTGAATGTGACGAGAACGAAGTCATACTGTTCTACAAAAGCGGTGAATCGAAGATGTTGTCGCTGAGTTCAAAGACTGATATCGCGATTGAGTTGGTCAGCGAAATTGACCAACTGGCAACCCGCTAGCATCATACCGCATTCTAACACGGCACCCCGCGGAGGGCCGTTCCCTGACCTGCAATCTTATCGGTCTATGCGGCGATAACCAGAATGCTCCCCAACACTCAAGCCATACTCATGGCTGCGGGTCTTTCTATTCGTTTCGGGCTACCGGAACGGCCCGAACCGTTCGCGGTGCCGGATTGACCCGCTCGCGATCAGGACGAATCATCTGCGCCGGATTTGCATTGGAGGCCACTGCCGTAGCAACCGGCTCGAGACCGGGGTCCAACTGATTCGGCGGAAGCGAAGGCACCGTTTCGTTGCGCACCTGGTTGAGCCGCTCCAGCTCCTGCGATTGAAGCGATGTCGCCGAAGTATCGGTTTCGAAAGGTGGCCCCAGAGTTAGGCGTGGCCTAAGGTCTGTCCCATACTTGCCGTTAATTGGACATCGAGAACTGTCGCGTTTCCGACTGATCTCTAACCGTCGTTTGAACACGTACCCTTTTCCACAAACTGGACGCAGAAATCGGCTGAATATGCCGGAATTACGCTAAAAAGCGGGGGTATATCAGGCAAAATCGTCGGAAAGATCGACCAGAATTTCCCGAGGCTTGGCTCCGTCCCCGGGGCCAATAATACCGCGGCTTTCGAGGATATCAATCATGCGCGCGGCCCGGGTATATCCTAGGCGCAATCGCCTCTGCAGCAGCGAAGTGGAAGCTTTTTTCTCGGTGTAGATCACCTCGAGGCACTTTTCGAGGATTTCCTCGTCTGCGTCTGAAATCTCTTCATCACTATCGTCTATTCCACCGGAATCGATGGCTTCCTGGGCTTCCGCTTCAAATTTTGGAGTTCCCTGGGCGGCACAGGCACTGACAAGATCCTGCGCTTCATCATCGGTAATCAGCGCTCCCTGGGCCCTCACCAGCGTGGCACTTCCGGGAGGAAGGTAGAGCATATCCCCCTTACCAACCAAGTTTTCCGCTCCGTTCGCGTCGAGAATGATTCGACTGTCGGTCTTAGAAGAAACCTGGAAAGCAATGCGGGACGGAACGTTAGCCTTGATGATACCCGTGACAACATCGGCACGCGGCGTCTGAGTGGCAACAATAAGGTGGATTCCTGCAGCACGGGCCTTCTGAGCGATTCGCGCAATACCAGTTTCCACATCGGCTGGAGCCGTCTGCATGAGGTCGGCAAGCTCGTCAATGATCACGACAATGTAGGGCAGGCTGTCAGGAAGATCTTCATCACCTGGCGCCGGCTGATTTTGACGGCCGGCCAGCATCTCAACATTGAGTTCTTCCTCGGGGAAACCACCTTCCGCTTCAAACTCATCGCTCAAATTCACATGATGGGCGAGCTTAAGTTCCAGCTCTTCCTCGACTACCACATCGACTTCATTCTCCTCCCGTTCGCGTTCCTTGGCGCGCATGGCATTGAACCCTTCGAAGTTCCGGGTGCCAACCTTTGCAAAGAGAGCGTAACGGCGCTCCATCTCATTAATGACCCAGCGAAGGGCCAGCAGCACTTTTTTTGGGTCAGTCACTACCGGCACCACCATGTGGGGCAGATCATTGTATAGCTGCATCTCAACAACCTTCGGGTCAATCATGATGAAGCGCAGCTCATCCGGGGTGAAGCGATAAAGCAGGCTTGCAATGATTCCATTGATGCAAACACTTTTACCGGAACCGGTCGCACCGGCCACAAGCAGGTGGGGCATCCGGGCTAGGTCGCCGACAATAGTGCGGCCATAAACGTCCTTACCAAGCGCGAGCGGCAACTTGGCCTTGGAGTTTCGGAAAGCGTCGTCCTCAAAGAGTTCGCGAAGAGCTACGGGGACTTTGTCAGAGTTCGCGATCTCAATACCAACCGTGTCCTTACCCGGAACTGGTGCCAGGATATTGATGCGCTCGGCACGGGTGGCACGGGCAATATCAGCCTCAAGAGCAGTGATTTTGTTCACTCGCAAACCGGGCTTGGGGTAAAGCTCGTAGCGAGTAATCGTCGGACCACGAGTGATGTCGCCGGGCTCCACATCCACTCCGAAGGTGCCTAACGTATTCACAATATTGTTCTGCTGCTTCATCAGCTTGACTTCATCAGTCGGCTCAACACCGCTGTCATCGGCGTATTGCAGAATGCTGAGGGAAGGAAGTTCATAGTCCTTGAACTGCCCGCCGGAAAGGACGGTGCTTTCCTTCTCTGACTTGTCGAATAATGAACCCGCCGCCTCTTCGGGGGTGAGCTTCTTGCGTCCACGGGAAGAGGAATCGATGATTTTCGGCTCCGGGGTTTTCGCCGCCGGTTCGGGCTGAGCAAAAAGATCGGGCTGCTTTTCCTCTCTCTGCTTCTTCTCGCGCTTGGGCTTCTCCCCTGCCTTGGGTGACTTGCTGCGGCGCTTATTCGCAGCGGGCTCGGTTTCGAACCTGGAGAACTTCGGCAGGCTGAGGGGCTCCCAGAACGGCTCGCGCTGGCCCCAGTCGGCCATGAACTCCGACGCTCTTCGGCGCACCATCATAGCAAACTGGAAGGGATGAATCCCGGTAATCACGATCATGGTGATCGTGTAGATGATCAGCATCACGATAACTGAACCAACCGAACCGAGAAGTTGCTCAACGACCTTGTGACCGAATCCATAGCCAACAAACCCACCGGCACTCTTCGGGAGATTGTAGCGACTCGCCCAGTCTTCGAAAAACCAGGTCTGAAATTCAACGAGACAGGCTGCCGATAATGTCAGCGCAATAAACGAAGTGATATTCCGCGTATGAAACGGGCGGGCACCAGTCAATACCTGGATGGCCCACCAAGCAAAAACGGCAGGAATAAAATAACTCGCTGCTCCGAAAAAGAAGTAGGCGTATCCGGCGGTGACGGCGCCAACTGGTCCGATAAAATTACCCACCGCATCATTTTGACCTGCTTGGCTACTGAAAGGCACCCAGCTTGGAAGATCCGCCGGCGAATAGGAAACCAGCGAGAGGAGAAACATCACACAAAGGCCAAAGAGTGCGACCGCGAAGACCTCGTGGAAGGGATAGGGTTCGTCGATCGGCACTCGCTTCTTGCGGGCCGGCTTCTTGACCGGCTTTTTAGCCCGGGGGGCCTTGGGCTTTTTTCCCGCACGAGCGTTCACCTTTCCGCGAGTGGCAGGTTTCCGTTTAGTCGTGCTGGTTTTGCATGCGGCCATAAATTTCCCGTTTCGTAAGCGATCAAGCGGTTTCTTCTGAAAATTATTAAAAACCTCCCGAAGACAAAATTTAGCTATAAATATGGAGTAAGCGGGGGTAAAGAGCAACGCATATCTTAGTTTTATTAAATAATTTTACCCACCAAATGCCTCGCGGTTGAATTGACAGGAAAAGCTCCCGAATCGTAGTCTCAGCCTAGTGAAACCCATGCGCCCGCTCCTCCAATTTGCCGCCCTTATCGCCCTCTCCCTCATCCTGACAGGCTGTGGGAAGGACTGGATCGTCGGGAAATGGGAGTTCGACAAGGAACGCACCCTCGAAGCGATGACTCCTCCAAAAGATCCTCAACAGGGTCAGGGGCTGCTTTCCGAAGTTGTTTCAGGCCTACAGAAAGGATTATCCCAGCTACTTTTCACCCAATTCAACGGAGTCATTATTGAGTATACCGGCAATGAAATGCGCCGGACCAAGGATGGTGCTGGCGAAGCAATCGGTTACAAAGTCATCGAAAAACCCAATGCCGATAGGCGGATGATCCAGTATGCCGACGGTGACATTGTCACGATTGAACGGGTCGAGGGAGGAATCCGGACGCTGAGGTCGGGAGACGACAAAGTCTGGGTGTATTTCAGGGCGGTGGAGTAGTCAGGAAGTTCCGAGCGGCCGCCTCGCCTGCCCCATGGGCACAAAAAAGCCGGAGCTCTCACTCCGGCCTTTTTAAATTAGTTGTTCAACTGATACCTCGTTAAGAGGAACTTGCTCAATGGTAGGAAGCCTGGCTGCCTTTAATGTCGCGCTTCTTAAGCCACGGCATCAGATTGCGGAGGCGCTTACCAACCTTTTCGATCTGGTGCTGGGCACCTTCTTTGCGGAGTTGCTTAAAATTCGGACAGCCTTCGTCGGACTCTTTGATCCACTCCCCGGCGAACTTGCCGGACTGGATGTTCTTGAGAGCGCGCTGCATCTTCTTCTTCACAGAAGCGTCGATGATGGTCGGGCCAGTCTTCACGTCACCCCACTCGGCGGTGTCGGAGATGGAGAAACGCATACCGGAAATACCGGACTCGTTGATGAGGTCGACGGTAAGCTTGAGCTCGTGGAGACACTCGAAGTAGGCCATTTCAGGCTGGTAACCTGCTTCGACGAGAGTTTCGAAACCGGCGGTAATAAGCTGGCTGACGCCGCCGCAAAGCACGGTCTGCTCACCGAAGAGATCAGTCTCGGTCTCTTCTTTGAAAGTGGTCTGGAAAGTACCGGCGCGCGTACCACCAACACCCTTGGCCCAGGCGAGGGCGATCTTCTTGGCGTCGCGGCCGGGGTTCTGCTCAATAGCAATGAGGGCCGGAACACCTTTTCCTTCGACGAACTGGCGACGAACGATGTGACCTGGTCCCTTAGGAGCCACCATGATCACGTTGACGAAATCGGGAAGCTCAATGGTCTTGAAGTGAACGGCGAAACCGTGACTGAATAGAAGGGTCTGGCCTTTCTTGAGGTGGGGTGCGATGTCCTTATTGTAGATTGAAGCAATCTTAGTGTCAGGAGTCGCGATAAAAATCACGTCAGCAGTCTGGACGGCGTCAGCCGTATCCATAACTTTGAAGCCATATTCTTCGGCGACTGCGCGAGACTTACTCTTGGCGTAGAGGCCGATGATGACCTTGACGCCGCTGTCCTTGAGGTTAAGGGCGTGTGCGTGCCCCTGTGAACCGAAACCAATTACGGCACAGGTCTTGCCTTTTAGCACACCCAGGTCCGCGTCTTTATCCGTGTAGATTTTTGCTGCCATCTGTTTTTTCTCTGCGTTTTCGAGGAGGCGCGTAGGTTCCGCCCAAACAGGTGAATGGTCAAACGGTATTCTGTATCGGAAAAAACCGCCTATTTCCCGCCCGAACCGCCTACCACCCGACCGCCTCCGGCGGGAAGCATGACCTGCAACTTTCCGACTGCCGTTCCAATGGCGGACACGGCCACAGTGACCTCTTCGGCGGTGGTGTGATGAGACAGCGAAAATCGTACGCTGCTGCGAGCGCGGGACGAGCTTTTCCCCATCGCACTGAGAATCCGGCTCGGCCTCACCGCTCCGCTACTGCAGGCAGATCCGGGAGAACAACAAATCCCTGCCTCATCCAACAAAATCAGCAACCCCTCCCCGTCGACACCGGGAAAGAAAAGATTGGTTGTGTTGGGGAGGCGGCGGTCGGAGTCTCCGTTCACCGCCGATCCTTCAACGGTTTCAAGAACACCTTTTTCAAACTGGTCGCGCAACGCGGCCGCCGATTCGCGGGCGTCCAGTCGCGCCGCAGCCAGTTCCGCAGCAATACCCATGCCGACGATGCCGGCTACGTTTTCGGTACCGGAGCGTCGTTTCTCCTCCTGTCCCCCACCGAGCATGAGGGATTGGAATCGGGCATTCCGATCCTGATAGAGCGCACCGACTCCCTTTGGACCGTGGAACTTGTGCGCCGACATTGAGAGGGCATGAATCGGAAGGTCAGCGACGGAAAGCGGAACCTTGCCCACCGCCTGAACCGCGTCGGTGTGAAAATAGACATCATACTCAGCAGCGATTGCGGCGGCCGCTTCAACTGGACTTAGCACTCCGGTCTCATTATTCGCCCAGATCAAACTGGCCACGGCCACTTCGTGATCGGCAATCGCATTCTTCCAGGCATCAAGATCGAGATGTCCTTCTGCATCCACTCCGACCAATCGGGCATCGTAACCGGTCTCACCATAGAACTTGGCCACCTCATACACCGCGCTGTGCTCGACCGTTGAGGTCAAAATGGCTTTCCGCTCCGGCCGCAGACTCAGCGAGGAACGCAGGGCCGTATTGTTCGACTCGGTACCGCAACTGGTGAAAATCATCTCCTCCCTTTCCGCCCCGATCAAGGCTGCCACTTTCTCGCGCGATTCTTCGATCGCTTGGCGCGCCTGACGGCCGAATCGATAACCTCCTGAAGGATTACCGTAAAACTTCCCCAACCAGGGCAGCATGGCTTCGCAAACTTCAGGGGCGACGGCAGTGGTCGCATTGTTATCGAGGTAGATCATTTCCAATCCGTTAGTCAAAAACTATACGGTTCCAAAAGGCTGACGTCCACGCTACTGTCGCTTTACTGGAGGCTCACTTCGTAGTCTCCACCTTCCACGATCGCTCTCACCTCCCCCACAAGGAAGAGTGAACCGGCCACCAGCACCCTGCCTTGACCGATAGTGAGTGCTTCGCTCAGATTTTCGGCAGACTTCACTTTCTCCAATTCTCCTCCCGCTGTGACAAACGCTTCGGTCATCTCCCCTGCTGAGATGCGACGCTCGGACTGAATCGGAACGAAAGTGATGCTCCCGATGACAGGCAGGATTGCTTTGAAAATCGCAACTAAGTCTTTAGACTCGGCCGCCCCAAAAATCAGTTTGGCCAACTCGCCTGGGAATGCTTCCCGCCACGCCGCACAAAGTGCCTCGGCAGCTGCTTCGTTATGCGCACCATCGAGAACGAGCCTGTCACCGATCACTTCAAAACGCCCTGGCCACGACGCTTCGGACAACGAATGCTGAATGCCCTCCTGCGAAAGCCGATCGCCTTCAACACGACAGGCAGCTTCGACAGCGAGCGCAGCATTTTCCCGCTGGTGAGGTCCCTTGAGCCCAAGTGGCCATTCCTCAGGTAAAGGATGCGCTTCAATGCAGGGAACTCCAAGGGTTAAAGCCCGCCGGCCCACCATGTCGCGAGCATCAGGGTGCAGATCCGCAACGATCACCGGCGTGTTAGGCTTGATAATGCCCGCTTTCTCCATCGCGATCTCACGGATGGTCTCACCGAGCCACTGTTGATGATCAAGACTGATTGAGGTAATCACGCTGACATCGGCATTGACCGCATTCGTCGCATCCAGTCGGCCTCCCATTCCGGTTTCAAGAAGAATGACTTCGCAGCCTTCATCGCAGAAATAGCGAAGCGCCAGCACGAAGCTGATTTCAAAAAAGGTCGGATGGGGATCCCAGTCTTTCACCCGATCACGAATGTCCGTCAAGCCCCACGCAATTCTCTCTTCCGAGATCATTTCCCCGTTGATCTGGATGCGCTCAGAGTATGCCACAAGATGTGGCGAGGTAAAAAGACCGGTTTTGAGGCCTGCGTCGCGCAGAATGCGTTCGGTGAACGCGCACACTGACCCCTTACCGTTGGTCCCGGCAACGTGAACGATCTTCCGCCCCTCCTGATCCTGGGTCACGGAAGTTTCCTTCAGCAAACGGGTCACATTTTCCAGCCCTAGCTTGATGCCTAAAAGTTGCGTGCCGTAAAGCCAATCTATAGATTCCTGGTAGTCCAATGGTCGTGTTTGTGGTTGGACACGAAAAAAGCCCTGACCACCGGAAAAGTCCAGCGAACAGGGCCCAAAGCCAAATTATTGAACAGTTCTCGATCCTTCGGAGTGCCTTGTCGATGGTGTTGAACCCTAAGCCGTTGAGTTTCGAACGGTAAGTCAGCTCATGCAGCATGCGGTATCGATACTGAGTGAAGAGCGCCCAGCGATAGTTGATCTGGACATCAGCACTGGCTGCTCCACCGGAAATCACATCATCGAACGATCCGGTCGCTCCAACGCCGCTCCTGAATGAGAGGCCACCATAGCCGCAGAAGTATCCGCGAAGGGGCTTCTCCGGATCCATCACGGCGGTCTCGGGTGGATTCGGAAAACCCATTCGGGAGGGTCGCTCTCTTCCCACCTTGGAGTTGTAATTTCAGGCCAACCCGGCCTGAGATCAAGAAATCGAGTCCTTCCGACCTCTTCCATAGGCCGAAAACACCGCATCGATCTCATCGCGGACCCGGCGAAACATCCCCATTTGCTCTTCTTCGGAGCCCTCTGCCTCCGCCGGGTCATCGAAAGGCCAGTGATAGCGGCGCTTTTGTCCGGGAAATTCAGGGCAAGCTTGATCCGCATTGCCACACACTGTGATCACAGTCTCGACCTCCTGATCGAGGAATTCCTCAAGGGACTTGGAACGGGCCTCGGTCAGATCTAGGCCCATTTCGGCGACCGCCTTGACCGAAAGCGGGTGAACATAGCCGCTGGGCGTGGAGCCGGCGCTCTCCACTCTCAACGAATCCCCCGCTGCCTGCCGCAAAAGAACCTCAGCCATCTGCGAACGGCAGGAATTGCCGGTGCACAGAATCAGGACGAGAGGGGAATTCTCGAGGGCGCTCATATATACCAGAGGAAAAAGCCGACTGCCAAAATTGTCAATCCGTGGTTTGTTAACCTCAATTCGCCCCTGTCACATAAATGGAGACAACTCAACCAACCACAGCTTTCCTGCCCTCGGCGCTCGGCCTGACCCTCGACGACTGGGTCAGGTGGGCGGAGGCCAACGGGCAGCCAAAATTCCGGGCGAGGCAGATCGTTGAGTGGCTCTACCAGAAACGGGTCACGTCCTTCGACGACATGACCAACCTGAGCCGTGACCTTCGTGACCGGCTCAAAAGACAGTTCGTTCCAGGACTTCTTCCCGTCGTGCGTGCCGCCGGTTCCAATGACACCACCCGCAAGTTTCTCTTTCGCCTCGACGACGGCCGCCTCATCGAAACCGTGCGCATTCCCGCAAATGCCAACTTCGATGGCGACCGCAGTGGCCGCATCACCCTCTGCGTCTCCAGCCAGGTCGGCTGCGCTTATGCCTGCAAGTTCTGCGCCTCAGGTCTCGCCGGCTTCACCCGGAATCTAGAAGTTGGCGAAATCGTCGGACAGGTCATGAGCGTGGAACACGAGACCGGCGAGTCGATCAGGAATATCGTATTCATGGGCATGGGCGAACCGCTCGCTAATCTCACCCGCCTGACCAAGGCGCTGGAAATTCTCAATTCCGACTGGGGCATGAACATCGGCGCACGCCACATGACGGTATCCACCAGCGGCCTCGCTCCACAAATCGAAAAACTGGCTGCCATCCCCCGCCAGATCCGGCTGGCAATTTCTCTTCACGGAGCCACCGACAAGGTTCGCGACCAGATCATGCCGGTGAACAAGAAGTATCCGATTGATCGACTTTTCGAAGCGTTGGACACCTGGGGCCGTCACAAAAAGCAGATGATCACCTTCGAATACATTCTCATCGAAGGAGTCAACGACAGCCTCGAAGACGCTGCCGAACTGGCCCTCCGGGCAAAGAAACTTCACGCCAAAGTGAACCTGATTCCCTATAACACTGTTGAAGGTCTCCAGTGGAAACGTCCCGAAAAAGATCAGCAGGAGGCTTTCCTAGCCATACTTTCGAATGCCAACATTACGGCCACCCTGCGACGCGAGAAGGGCCACGACATTGACGCCGCTTGCGGTCAGCTTCGCCTGCAGGAGGAAACGGCGGAAGGAATCATAGAAAAGGCGGTTTAAGTGACCGCCTTCCCGTTGGGTGTTCCATAAAAAGCGTTAAAGATCAGTCCTTAAACTGCGCCACCAGCCCGGTGATCGTCTCCTTGGCGTCCCCATATATCATGCGCGTGTTCTCTCGGAAAAAGAGCGTGTTCACAAGACCGGAGAAACCAGCGCCCTGACCACGCTTAAGAGCGAAGACACTCTTGGCCTGATGCACATTGATAATGGGCATGCCGTAGATCGGGCTGCTTTCGTCCTCAGCAGCAGCAGGATTGACAACGTCATTCGCCCCAATCACAATGGCAACATCCACGGTCTCCATGACCGCATTGACATCGTCCATCTCGCAAAGCTGCTCATAAGGGACATCCGCTTCAGCCAGGAGCACGTTCATATGACCGGGCATACGACCCGCCACCGGGTGAATCGCATGGCGCACTTCGCAGCCATTATCTTCAAGGATTTCAGCAAGCTCCTTCACCGCATGTTGTGCCTGAGCCACCGCCATGCCATATCCGGGAACGAAAATGACAGACTGAGCTGCTTCGAGCACGTAAAAGGCGTCCTCGACTGAGAGCGCTTTCATCTCCCCCTCAACTTCCTGCGCTTTGCTGCTGCTGGAACCAAAGCCCCCAAACAGCACGTCGGCGAGTGTTCGGTTCATCGCCTTACACATGATCACTGTGAGAATAATTCCCGAGGCGCCAACCAGGCAGCCAGCAACGATCAACACGTTATTCAGAATCACGAAACCGGCCGCAGAAGCCGCGATTCCCGAGAAACTGTTGAGGAAAGAAATGACCACTGGCATATCGCCGCCACCGATCGGAATGACTCCAAGCACACCAAGGAGCAGTGATAATGCGATCACGATATAGAGCGCCCAAGCTGCTCCCGTCAACACGAAGACCACGCCGAAGGCAAGCAAAGCGAGGAAGACCATCGCATTGAGCGCTTTCTGCCCGGGGAAGACCGTCGCCGATCCACCCATTCTGCCGGAAAGCTTCAAGTAGGCAACCAAACTACCAGTGAAAGTGATACCACCGACTAAAACCGCAAAGACCACGGCAGCAGCCGTGAATACCGGATACTCGGATTTGTCAAAATTGCCCTCCTTGGCAAACTCCGCCCAACCCACCAGGAGCGAGGCGAGACCACCGAAACCGTTAAAAAGTGCGACTAGCTCGGGCATGCCCGTCATCTGGACTTTTTTCGCAGCAAAAACACCAACGCCGGCACCAATGAGGAGGCCGACGGCAATGAGCCCGAATGACAGTGAGTCGCCGTCGTTGACGTCACGAGTCAGCAGGGTCACGACCACCGCGATCAGCATACCGATCGAGGAGATCATATTGCCACGGCGCGCTGTGTCGGCAGAGCCCAGCATCTTGATACCGAAAATAAACAGCGCCGAAGCGACGATGTAGGAAATGTTAATGAAGTATTCCATGAACTTGTGTGTGTCTTCTGGTTACCGGCTTACTTCCCCTTCTTCTTGAACATGCCAAGCATGCGGTCTGTCACCATGTAGCCGCCGACCACGTTGATCGTTGCAAGGATGAGAGCCGCAAAGCCGAGCCATTTTCCAAGTGAGCCTTCCACCACTCCGGCAGCGAGCAGCGCACCAACGATGGTGATTCCGGAGATTGCGTTGGAGCCGGACATCAGCGGAGTGTGCAACTGGCTGGGCACCTTCTGGATCAATTCAAAGCCGAGGAACACGGCCATGACAAAAACGAATATGAGCAGAATGAGTTCCATATTAAAAAAGCGGTTTAGGGTTTTACCCTTCAATCATTGTTAAGTTTTTAAGTGAGTGCTGCACTTTTGGCATGTGCCGGCTGCCTCATGCCTATTCTCCTTTGAATCTTTCGTGAACCACCGCGCCGCCGTGAGTGATCACGCAGCCCTGCTGGATTTCATCTTCGAGATCGATTTTGAATATCTTGTTTTCCTCGTCCCAGAAGTGCTCGATCATGTTGGCGAAGTTCGCAGCCAGTACCTGAGAGGCGTGCTTGGAAACCTGGCCTTCGAAGTTGGCCAGCCCAACCAGTTTGACGCCATTTTCGGTCACTGTTTCTTCACCAGGCGTAACGCCTTCAACATTGCCGCCGGTCTCTGCAGCGAGGTCGACAATCACGGAGCCATTCTGCATCGAATTGACCACGTCCTTCTTGATCAGGATCGGTGGTTTGCGCCCGAACACCTTGGCTGTCGTTATGACGACATCGCTTTGAGCACAAACCTTAGCCTGGGCTTCCTGCTGTTTCTGCAATTGCTCAGGAGTTAGTTCCCGGGCGTAGCCTTGGTCCGTCCCGCCGGTATCACCAAGATCGATGCGGAGAGCCTTGGCACCGAGGGACTCGGCCTGCTCCAAAGCTTCTTCGCGAACATCAAACGCTGTAACTCGCGCTCCCAGTCGTTTGGCTGTGGCAATGGCCTGGAGTCCGGCCACACCGATCCCAAGCACAAACACCTTGGCAGGAGAAATTGTTCCCGCTGGCGTCATCATCATAGGGAAGATCGCATTCATCCGATTGGCCGCTGTGATGACAGACACGTAGCCAGCAAGGTTGGCCTGCGAACTGATCGCATCCATTTTCTGGGCAAGCGTGCTCCTTGGAACCATTTCGAGACTGATAGCCGTCGACTTGGCCGCAGCAAATTTTCCAAGTAATTCAGTTTCGTTGAAAGGATCGAGGAAGCTGATGTGAATGGCTCCTTCCTTGAGCTGAGCGGCCTCCTCATCGGAGGGCTTGCGAATGCGGGTTACGATATCAGCAGAGCCAAGAAGTCCGGCTCGGTCAGAAGTCACAGAGGCTCCAGCTTCTTCGTAAGAGGCGTCCGGGTGGTCACACTGTTTGCCAATTCCGGATTCCACCACCACTTCAGCGCCCAGGCCGACAAGCTTTTTCACAGCAGCCGGGTCCAGCGACGCGCGGGTTTCGATAGGGTCGTTTTCTTTCGGGGCAAAAATCTTCATGCCTGGTTAGTCCGTGTCTCGAGGCCGGACAAATTGCCTCATTGTTTCATACAGTTCCCAAAAAGCGGGCCGTTAACTTAGCAATTCAGCCCACCGCGTCCACTTGAATTCTTTACCTAAAAAACGTGAGATATTCGATCGAGCGGCTATCAGAGCTCGAAATTGATGAGGTTAATGAGCAATTCCTGATACGAAATTGCCGCCCTCACGATCATCCACGCCACCACGATGAGGATGCACCAGTAGAATAGCTTCGGAGTCCAGTTCCCCAGCTGCTCCATCGAATCACGCGCTTCGCCAGCATAGAAGCGGCTCCATTCGGCGAGTTCTTTGTCGAGTGCCCCAGCTTCCTCGGCAGACCCAATTCCGCGGACGAAATCATCAGGAAACGCCGACGGCGCAGCATACAGGGCTGAAGCCAGCAAATCGCCTCCTGCGACAATCTTTTCACCGTTGAGGCTTGCTTCGTAGACCAACCCACTACCGGAGGCTCTGCCGGCTCCCGCGAGGCAGTCGCTCATCTTTTTGCCTGCGAGCAGGAAAATTTCGAAGACCTGGGAAAAGCGTTCCATCGCTACCGCGCGCCGGGCCCGTCCGATCATGGGAATACGCCGGAGCACCGCATCCACGGCTCCATTGCGCCTTGCTGATCTATGCAGGATCAACGTGACCACAATAAAGATTGCGATAAGGAGATAAGCCGACATCATCGCCAACCCCATTTCCGAAAAGGCCGATCGAAACGGGCTACCGGTATCATCGCCCGTCCAGGTGGCGGAACCTTTTTGCATCACTGCCACAACCAGGGTGCAAAGCGGCACTGCCACATGGAGAAGGATCAACGGATAGATCAGCCCCTTAATAACCCGCCCCCGGGTCAGGTCCATTCGACGGAAGTACTCGGCGAGATGACTGAATCCTTCCTCCAGCATGCCTCCCTGCTCGGCGGCAGAAACAATTTCGATTTCCAGCGGAGTAGCGACATCAGAAGCGCCACCGATGGCCGCCCCGATGCTTTCTCCCTGGCGGAGCCCGCCAAGCATAGCCAGATAAACTTCATTCTCCGCCTGGTTCAGTCGCGGCTGCTCAAGAAGCGAAGAGCAGGCTTTCTCCATCCCCATGCCGGAGCGAGCATATTTCTCCAGGTTGGAATAGAGGCGGCTTTTGGCCCTGGCCGAAAGTCGAGGCATGCCAGACTGTGGCATCGTCGGCAATATTTTGGAAAGAGAAAAGGTCAATGCGCCTCCCGCAAAACCAACTTGAATCCGCTTCCCCTTCACGGACTGTAGCCCCTTATGTGCCATCAAGGCACTTGGGGCCCACCTGGAGCCAAACGGCATGGAAACATTAACCGATATTCAGAATCAGCCTGACTCACGCAACCTTGACATCGATCGGGTTGGCGTGAAAGAGCTCAAGTATCCCATCCGAATTCGCGACAAGGAGCACGCCGAGCAAAGCACCGTAGCCACTTTCTCCATGGCTGTCGACCTGCCGCGCGAATACAAGGGCACCCACATGAGCCGCTTTGTCGAGGTCTTGAACTCTCACGGCCCGGTTCTCGATGTGCACTCCATCACCCAGCTCCCGGCGGAAATGCTAGAACGCCTCGACGCCCAACAGGCTCATATCGAACTAAGATTCCCCTACTTCATGGAAAAGCCAGCCCCCGTCACCGCAAAGGTCGGCATGATGGATTATGAAGTCATCTTCGACATCGACGGCTCCCGCAATGAAAAGGATTTCATCGCCACCGTGAAGGTCCCCGTCACAACTCTTTGCCCCTGCTCTAAGGCGATCAGCGCGCGCGGAGCCCACAACCAGCGCGGCATCGTGACCTACTCTGTTCGCTTCTCCAGTGAACCGATCTGGATCGAAGATCTCATTCGCCTCGTCGAAAGCTGCGCCAGCTCGGAACTCTACAGTCTACTCAAGCGCCCCGACGAGAAACACGTCACCGAAGAAGCTTACGACAACCCAGTCTTCGTCGAAGACCTCGTCCGCAACGTAGCGGCCGCTTCCGAAGAACAGCCCGGCATCGCCTGGTATCGCGTCGAAGCCGAGAACTTCGAGTCGATTCACAATCACAATGCCTATGCCGTGATTGAGAAAAACAGCTGATCCCCCAACGAAGTCAGCCACTCGTCCTTAAGGACGAGTGGCCGTTCTCAAGTTGAGTTTCTACAGTGGCTACGGTGTTGGAATCGGCGGAACATTCGGGCCCGGGGTATTGCTTTTATCAAGCACCTTAGCCAGGCCTGCCACCATTCCGCCAAGGTCGGAGAGATTGTTCGGAATAATGAGCGTGTTGTTAGTCTTGGCTAGATTGCCAAACTAATTCACATATTGCTCCGCGATGCTCAGGTTCACTGCCTGGCTGCAGCCCGGACTTTCGATCGCTTCAGCGATACGACGGATACGTTCAGCCTCTTTGACCTGCTTATCACGAATCCCCTCGGACTTCTTGAGCACTTCCTACTTTTCACATTCGGCCACGTTGATCTTGGCCTCGCGCTCACCTTCTAATTCAGCAATCACGGGCCGGCGCTAGGCCAGGATCTCCTTAATTAGATGGCCGTGAACATCAGTCAGTCTCATGTCCCGGCCACCGAATCGGAAAGTGCTGCGAGTGTGATCGACTCCCAGCAAGTGCAGCATAGTCGCGTGAAGATCGTGCATCTCGAAGCGATCGATCACGGCACGGTAACCCCATTCATCGGTTTCTCCGACTGACACACCACCCTTTACACCGCCGCCTGCCATCCAGGTGGTGAATCCAAAGGGATTGTGATCGCGGCCGTCAGTGCCCTGAGCAAACGGCGTGCGCCCGAACTCACCGGACCACACGACCAGCGTGGAATCGAGCAGCCCACGGCTTTTCAAGTCTTTAATCAGCGCAGCAATCGGCTGATCGACCGTTTTGCAATTCTTGGTATGCCCATCGTGCAATTTCTTATGCTGATCCCAGCGGTCCCCGTTGCCGCCTGGGCATGTCAGTTCAATAAACCGGACCCCGCGCTCAACAAGGCGCCTCGCAAGCAGGCACTGCAAACCAAAGGTCTGCGTATTCTTGAAATTAGCGTCCAGCCCATAAAGTTTCTTCACTGCATCGGATTCGCCGGAAAGATCCATCAGGTCCGGCACAGCGGTTTGCATGCGATAAGCCGTTTCATAATTCTGAATCGCAGTTTCCACGGCCGGGTCAAAACCAACCTCACTTCCTCTCGCTTGATCCAAGTCACGAATCAAGTCGAGCTTGCGGCGCTGAATCCCCGGAACCTTCTCAATGGATTCGATGTTGGCGATCGGTTTCTCGCGAGGAAGGAAGACAGAGCCTTGATAGGACGCTGGCAAGAAACCGGAACCAAAGCAGTCCAGCCCACCCGGTGGGATCAATCCACCATTCAGCACCACAAAACCGGGCAGGTTTTTATTTTCGGAACCAAGGCCATAACCCAACCATGCTCCCATGCTGGGGCGCCCCTGCAAACCACTTCCCGTATGGAGAAAGTAGTTGGCGAACGTGTGCTCGGAAAAATTCGAAGTCATTGACTTCACGAATGCGATTTCGTCGACAACTTCCTTCTCGGCGAGGAAGGGAAACAGATCACTGACCCAGGCTCCACTCTCGCCGCGCTGTTTGAACTCCCACTGGGATTTGAGCACCTTACCAATGGTATCGAACTGAGTTGGCGCCAACTCTCCGATCACTTCTTTAGGATCGCGGCCGTGGTATTTATCGAGCATTGGCTTGTAGTCGAAAGTATCGACCTGCGACGGCCCGCCATCCATGTAGAGAAAAATCACGTTCTTCGCTTTAGCCGCGTAATGAGGCGTCTTCGGTGCCAGGGGATTGGCAGAGGCTTTTGCCTCGTCCGCCATTATCGCCTGCAAGGCAACGCCACCAAAACCCATGGCACACCCCTTGAGCATCTCCCGTCGAGAGCCCGGTCCTTTCATGAAATTCCCACAGTGCATTTCCGCTTCTCCCTAATGAATGAAGATAAACTCTTTCATATTTACGACGACATGGCCGACATTGGCCCAGGCCGCTTTTGGCTCGGTCCCGGCTGCCGTCTCCGATTCGAAAAATGACAGGACGCTTTCCATCTCTGATTCACATGGCTCGCGACCCAGCGCCCTAAGATACATATAACTGATTTTCTCCCGAGGAGACTTCTCCATAACGGCGATCGACTCTCCCCACTTTTCACTCTGCTGCACGACGAAGGGGTCATTCATCATCACCAGCGCTTGGGCCGGAACATTGGAAACACTGCGGCGCCCCTTGGGCCCAAATGGATTAGGGGCATCAAATGTCAGCATGAACGGAGAGAGGAAATTCCGATAAACCGCTCCGTAAATACTCCGGCGCCCGGCGCCATCAAGAGGTCCGCTCTTGCGTCCGCCGCGGCCTGTCATGAAATCAGTTCGATGCGTCGCAATCGATGGCCCATACAAATTCTTATCGAGTTGCCCGGATACTGCGAGAATCGAATCACGAATCGCTTCACCCGTCAGTCGCTTCACCGGCATGCGATGGAGCAAATGATTTGCCTCATCAGCATGGGCAATCGTGTCAGGGTCAAGTTGAGGATTGGCCTCGGACGACTGGCGATAAGTGGAGGAAAGCACAATCTCGCGAAGCATCGCTTTGACCGACCAGTCCTTTTCCACGAGTTCAGACGCCAGCCAATCCAGAAGTTCAGGATGCGATGGTAGCTGCCCCATTGGGCCAAAGTCATCCACTGAAGCTACGATACCTCGACCGAACAAATGATGCCAAAGGCGATTAACCAGGACGCGGGAGGTCAGAGGGTTATCAGCGCTCGCAACTTCATTCGCCAAAGTGAGGCGGTCGCCTTCTTTCCCCCCAAGAGCAGTGAGAAAACGACGCGGGACTCTTTCACCAAGTGACCGATGACTTCCACGGATATAAACTGCCGCTCCTTCCGGTGTCCCCTCTGCCATCGCCAGGGCAAACCTTGGGTTCGGGAGTTGATTCGCCATCGCCTCGCCTTGCTTCACCAAGGACAGAACTTCAGCACTCAACGCCGGTGCAGGCGATCCACTTGTTTTGTTTGGCGGAACCACTCCACCAACACGCACCTCGTCCAAAATAATATCGCCGCCACCCTCGTCGGAAAACTCCAGATAGACCTTGTGGCCGATATACTTATCGAGATTGCCTTTCAGAGCCAGCCACCTGAACTGGCCCTTGGTGTCGATGTCCTTGATTACCGAACCTCTGAAGAGCAGTGGCTGATAACGGGCCATCTGGTAGTTATCGATAATCAGTCTGACGGCCACCTTGGATCCCTTTGCCCGGACATAGATGGCGTCACCATCCAGATTAAAGGTTGGTGACCTGAGAACACCGACTTGAGAACGACCGTAAACCCCGGAATCAATGGTGCCCGGAACGGTTAGAGGATTACCGGTATCGAATCTTATTCCCTGCTGTTTTCCAGCGCCGGCAAACGCAACGCCTGTCACACTCCAACCCTCTGGAATGACTCCTTCCGAGAAATCTTCGAATGCTCCATCGTCACCGGTCGTCGACACCACCTCAGAGGCAGGCAGTTGGGCATCAGCCTTCAGTTTCAACTCCTCCAGCTTCATCCGCGTTTCTTCCCGCTCGCGATGCGGGTCGATTGGGTATTCTTGCCGGGCGCTGCTGTGGATATAGGCCGTCATGGCATAGTAATCAGCGGCGGAAATCGCATCGAACTTGTGATCGTGACAGCGAGCGCACGAAATCGTTAGTCCAAGAAAGCTCTTCCCGAATACATCCAGTTGATTGTCCATGATCTCGCTCTCATTGGCGAGCACATCGGTGGGAGCATGTGTGGCGTCGTGAAAATACCAGAATCCGGTTCCAATCACCGACTCGTTGAAATCGTCCGAAGGATTTCGACGAGGTTCTTTCAGTAAATCCCCTGCGATATGTTCACGAACAAACTGGTCATAGGGTAAGTCCTCGTTGAATGCCCTGATAAGATAATCCCGATATTCGAAGGCATGAGGGATGGTGTAATCAAACTCATGACCATAGCTTTCCGCATAGCGGATCAGGTCCATCCAGTGACGGGCCCACCTCTCGCCGTAGTGAGGAGAGGCGAGCAGCCGATCAACCAGCTTCTCGTAGGCGTCTGATGATTTATCCGCCTCAAAGGCTTGGATTTCTTCCGGACTCGGAGGCAAACCGGTCAGGTCAAAATGGACCCGGCGAAGCCAGACCAGCTTTGCCGCTTCCTCTGCGGGATGGAGACCGCTCTTCTCAAGACGGTCGAGAATGAAATGATCCATACCACTCCTCGGCCAATCTGTTACTTTGACCGACGGCTCCTCAGGGCGCTCTACCGGGCGCCAGCTCCAGTGTTTCGCCCGGCGTTTCTCCAGATCAAACCCCTCTCCCTTGCCTTCCCTCTGGGGGACAGGCTCATCCGGCCAAACCGCGCCATCAGCAATCCACTGTTCAAAATCCCGAACAATCTCCTCGCTAAGTTTTTCTTTCGGCGGCATCTGCAGATCAACATTGCCATATCGGATCGACTCGATCAGGAGACTCTCTTCAACTTTTCCGGGAACGATAGCAGCACCGGTCTCACCTCCTTCAAGCAGATGGTCACGATGATCCAAGAGGAGCCTCCCCTTCAACTTCTCGGAGTCGGCAGAGTGACATTTGTAACACTTCTCTGCCAGCACCGGACGGATACGCTTTTCGAAGAACTGCAACGGCTCCGTAGCAGCATCTCTGGCTGATACAGAACCAGCAAAAAAGCAGGGGAATGTCAGAATCGGAAGGAGGAGTTTCATTGCAGTCACGAATTTATACGAAATCTCCTTAGTGATGGGCAATATGACAAACTATATTGGGACACATTCCGATACTGTCTTCGCATCTAATCTCCTTATTTGCGCTATGAAGTGGAAAACTTTGGTCTGGTTCACGTGATTTCACCATGGCCCGCCCCCAACTGGAATTCATCCCCACCGGCCCGTCTAAGGCCCTCGTCTTCAAAATCGATCGTTATATTATATCTGGCCAGTCTACCACTACCATCCGGAATTCGATATCCTGCTGTCACTAAAAGGCCGCGCCGGATAATTCATCTCCGGAGATCACATCGGTGCCCTGGGTGAAGGGACCCTGTTCATGAACGGTCCTAACATTCCGCACGCCCTTCATTCCAGCCAGCCTGACGATGAAGACTGGGAACGCCCCTCGATCGCCGTATTTCAGTTTTCCCGTGAGTCCCCTGGTATTGAGCTGCTTCAAAAAACGAACTGCACACTATCCGCGGATTTCTCGAAGAAGCAGCCTCAATCGCCAAGATGAGTCCAAAGTCTTTCTGCCGCTTCTTCAAAGCTAATACCGGGAAAACTCTAGAGGTATACCTGCATGAGCTTCGCATTGGAGGAGCCTGCCGCTTTCTCATCGAGACCAACGTTCCGATTTCCGAAATCGCCCTCGACTGCGGCTACAACAATCTCTCCAACTTTAACAGGCGCTTCCGCTCCATCAAAGAGACAACCCCGAGGGAATATCGTCAGCAGTTCCGAATCAACCCTGAACAGCAGAGCCACCCACTTCCGGAAATCTTAACGTGAGAAAGTTCACTTCATCGGGAACCTTTCGAACCCAGAGGAATTCTGCCGAAGCTTGCTCTTATCATACCCCTTAACATGGCACAAGCCTTACACCTGCCTAAAACAGCGCGTTCTTAAGGTAGGTAAACTCTAACGCAATTCTCTTGGCACGCTCAATCTGGTTCGCAGCAGCCGAGTGTCCTCCGTCGATATTCTCATAATAGAAGAACGGCAGAGCCGCTTCCTCGAACCTCCGCGCCATCTTCCGCGCGTGCCCTGGGTGAACCCGGTCATCTTTGGTTGAGGTAACAAAAAAAGGAACTGGGTATTCTTTCAACGGGTCAAAATTGTGGTAGGGGGAAATTTTTCCAAGAAACTCCCGTTCCCCGGACACCTCGGGAGATCCATACTCATCAACCCACGATGCCCCAGCAAGCAACAGGTGGTAGCGAAGCATGTCGAGAAGTGGAACCTGAACGACCACCGCGTTCCAAAGATCGGGACGCTGATTCAACATCACACCCATGAGAAGGCCTCCGTTTGATCCCCCCATAATACCAAGGTGTCTTGGACTGGTGATACCGCGCTCAATTAACTCTTCCGCAACAGAGATAAAATCATCGTAAATCCGCTGGCGATTCAATTTCAATCCCGCTTGGTGCCACTCTGGCCCATACTCACCGCCACCTCTTATGTTCGCCAGCACATACACTCCTCCCTTTTCAAGCCAGAGACGCCCAATGGTGCTCCGATAGGACGGATTGAGCGAAATTTGGAAGCCGCCATACGCGTAGAGCAACGTCGGATTCATCCCGTCAAAATCCACTTCCTCGTGACGAATCACAAAATAAGGCACGCGGGTTCCATCGGTTGACCTGGCAAAGAACTGCTCCGCCACCAATCCCATGGAATCAAACTTTTCGGGTAATGATAACAATCCTGACAAATCCCTTGAAACCGGATCGTATTGAAACAGCGTCGTTGGAGTGAGGAAGTCCTCATAACTGATGAACATCAGGCTCTCGTCAATGCTCGAGAAGGCGACATCGGCCTGTCCCTCGCCGGGCAACTCTACCGGATCGATCGACCAACTATCGCCGTCGCGCTCCAGTCGCAGGATTCTTCCAACGACATCCTCGTTAATCGAAATGAGGGCGGTCTCTTTCCCAATCGACACCCCCGTCAGGGCCTGGTTTTTCTGAGGACGAAACACGAGAGAAACCTCCGGAAGTTCACGGGTGGAAAGGAATTCATCCAGATCAAAGGAAACCAGGTCTCCGCTTATGAACGACTGATCTCCAGCCAATTCCCAGTCCTGCTGCAGGGATACCAGCATCCGCCCGCGATAGGCACCTGAGAGATAAGACTTCGGCGGGATGGCGACCTTGACCGGCTCTTCACCCTCGCCAGGAAGCCACCAGGTCGTATCCGTAAAAAAGGTATCAGCTTCCGAAGCGAAGGAGAGAAGGGTCCCATCCGCCCGCTTGATCGTAAATGCACTCACTGAAACATCGGTCAAATCGCCCTCGATGACAGTCTCTGCCCCTGACATCGGGGTGCCCCGCTTCCAGCGTTTTACGATGCGGGGGTAGCCCGACTCGGTAAGCGAGCCTTCACCCCAGTCCGTTCCGATCAGGATGGTATTCGCGTCCTCCCAGGCCATTCCCTGCTTGGCCTCCGGGGTCTCAAATCCACCCTCCACAAAGCTCTTCAAATCGATATCAAACTCCCGGCGAACAACGGCGTCTTTTCCTCCGTCAGAGAGAGCTACCAGACAAAAGTATTTACCACTCTCCTGATCATGAAAAGTATGTGCCCCCTTGAAGACCCAGTTCTTTTCCTCCTCTTCGGCGAGCTGGTCAAAGTCGAGGATGGTCTCCCACTCCGGATCATCAGTGCCATATTGTTCCAGCGGGGTTCTCCGCCAGATACCCCGGACGTGGTCCTCGTCCTGCCAGAAATTATAGAAATAGTCTCCACGAACTTTGCCGTAGGGAATGCGCTCCTTTGAAGTCAACACTTCGAGAGCATCAGCGAGGTCTGCTTCGAAGTCCCCATCGGCCTGAAGCTCACTCAAAGAGCGCTCATTCTGTTCCCGCACCCAGGTCAGCGCCTCTTCACCTTCCACTTCCTCCAGCCAGAGATGCTGCGAAGGGTCAAACTTGCTCATTTTTTCGTCCTGTTCGCTCCGGACTTCCTGACAAAAGACCAGATCTAATCCAAATACCAAACACAAAGATCCGATCCAAAGCTTCATCAAAGGAGGAATTAATCAGATCAGGAATCCTCGCCGTCTTCGATGATCCGGCCGTGCAGATCCGGGATCATCAGTATCTCTCCACAGTCGCGGAACGGACAGG
>PKCI01000189.1 GCA_002862135.1 Verrucomicrobiota bacterium
TGGGGGAGAGGAGCCAAAAAGTTGCACCCTGATGGCCCCTTTTATCCTGTTTAGCCGAATCGTGCCCGAGTTACAGGAAGTGCCGAATTCCATAGCATCGGGCTCATTCTGGTTCGAAGGTCAAATTCGTCTTTTGTTGTCACAAACCTGTTTTCGTCAGGGAGGATTGGTAGAACAGGCCGGCGGGCTCCAGCAATTCGGAAAATCGTTGAAACGTATTAACTAGGTGAAGCGAATTTTGAAAGATCGCCCCGGAGATGCGCTCGACCTTTCCGTTCTTGCTCAAGAAGTAGGCTGTAGTTGCAGCTACCTCAGCCGAACTTTCAGTCTCATAACTGGAATGACGGTCAGACAATATCTCCGTCGCGTCCGCATTCACCTGGCTGCATGCCTTTTTGAAAACGGGGAGGAAAGTGTCAGTAAAGTCGCTTCACAGGCCGGCTATCATAGTCTCAGCCATTTTACGAAAGCCTTCCAGAAAGAGATGGGCTGCTTACCATCCCGATTCTTGACGTCATCTTGATATTCCTCTTCTTGACCTTTGGCCTCATCCTGCGAAGGGTGCTTTTGTGAAAAAGGAATCTCTCGACAAGCTCAGCGTCGCCATTCGTGATGTACATGATTTCCCGAAGCCGGGAATTGTTTTCAAAGACATCACCCCGTTGCTCGCCGACGGCAAACTCTTGCGTCTAACAACCGAGCTTTTTGCGGAAACGCTCAAAGGAGTCGAAGTGGATAAGGTGATCGGAATCGACGCGCGAGGTTTTATCTTCGGTGCGGCTCTTGCTGACCGGATCGGAGCGGGTTTTATTCCGGTGAGAAAGAAGGGCAAGTTGCCCTGGAAAACCACCGGCGTGGCCTACTCGCTGGAATACGGAGAGGCCCATGTGGAAATCCACAAGGATGCGATTCATTCCGGTGAGAGAGTTATTCTCGTCGATGACCTGCTCGCGACCGGAGGCACTGCCGGGGCAGCGATTAAGCTGGTTCAGGAACTCGGCGGCGAGATTGTTTGTGTTAGTTTCCTGATCGAACTGGAATTTCTCGAAGGGCGCAAGAATCTTGACTCCGATGTGCGGATCGAGGCGTTACTCACGTATTGAAAGGACTGTCCGTAAGCTTCGCCAACTGCTGCATGAGTTACGAAAGCGATATCCTGCGCAACTGGTATCTGCTCTTTCACTACGGTTCGCCGGAGGAAATCCTGGAAGGCGTCGGGTTTGAAGCGGCCGGGTTGCCGAATGGTTGCCTTGAATTCCCCGTTGCGACGGTGGAGTTGGCAGGCCTTGAAGGTCCGATTGGACGAGCCCTCGACATTGGCTGCGCGGTTGGGCGTTCTTCTCTCGAAATGACCAAGGTTGCCGACGAAGTGATTGGGATCGATTTTTCCCAGTCGTTTGTTGATGTCGCCGACGAAGTGAGCAGGGGAGAGGTCGTGTCTTATCATCGTTACCGGGAAATGCATCTGTCCGACTCACTTCAAGTGCGACTGCCGGACGGGGTCCAGCCGGAACGCGCTTCTTTCGAGCAGGGGGATGCAATGAATCTCCGCGATGACCTCGGGCAGTTCGACCTGGTGCACGCAGCCAACCTCTTGTGCCGACTAACAGAACCACAAATATTTCTCGATCGGCTGCCTTCTCTGGTCAGTGATGGCGGAACCTTGGTGATGGCGACTCCGGCGACCTGGATGGAGGATTACACTCCGGCAAAAAATCGACCACAGGGGTTAACTCTCGATTACTTGAAGGGGCATTTGTCGGGAACGTTTGAACTGAAGCAGGTGGTGGAAGTGCCTTTCCTGATTCGCGAGCATCAGCGTAAGCTACAACTGAGCACGTCGCAGGCCAGCATCTGGACCAAGTGACACTGGAGATAAGGCGCAATCAGGGCGTCGACAGTCGAGGGACTTCCGATAGGATAAACCCCCGAATCATGAAAACTCCTATTTCGTATCTCTCTGTCTTGGTTGCCGGGCTTTCTCTCCTGGTAGCTTCCACTGCAAACGCCGGTGAATGGGTTGAACTCTTCGACGGCAAATCTCTTAAGGGTTGGAAGAAGTCAACACTTGGTTCAGCTGACTACTCGGTCGCCGATGGTGCCATTAAGGGCGAAACTGTTGAAGGCAGTCCCAACACCTTCCTGCTCAGTGAGAAAGAGTACGGCAATTTCGAACTCGAATTCGAAGTGAAGGTTCATGACAAACTGAATTCCGGTTGCCAGATTCGCTCTCGCGAGAAGACTGAAGAGGATCTCAAGAACACCGGAAAGGGCGGCAAGCCGGCCAAGGACTTGAATCGTTTCCATGGCCCGCAGGTTGAGCTTGAGGCCTCTCCAGGCCAGTCAGCTTATATTTATGGCGAGGCCACCGGGCGCGGCTGGATCTCCCCGGAACCGGGTGACGGAGCAGCTCACGAATTCATGAAAAACGGTGAGTGGAACAAGATTCGCATCGTTGCCGACGGCGTCAGAATTCAGACTTTTGTGAACGGAAACGCGGTGGCGGATCTCTCAGATGAAGCGATTTACAAGACTCATCCGAAGGGCCACATCGGCCTTCAGGTTCACGGCATCAAAAAAGGCACGGGCCCTTACGACGTCTCCTGGAAAAACATCCGCATTAAGAAACTGAAGTAACCCAATTAGTTACGGGTAAAAATAAAGGCGGAATTTTCCTTGCCGCCCTCTGCGGTTTTTCCTAAAAACGCCACAGTGAGAGCGGCGTTTTGATATCGTCTTTGGAATTCCGCTCGATCTTATAAGGAGGAGGGCCCCGGTGCCGTGAAAGCGGTACCGGGGTATTTTTTTGAATTCAAGGAGGGTGGAATTCATCGATCTATTGCCACGACTTCGGTTTTCGTGACGGTATTTGGGCCGATTTTCTTTTTCGGGCCGGGCCTTGCCTATGGGCCTGAATCAGCGACATTGACGGCCACCCCGTGTTCAGCGCCTCTGCCTGTCGGGGAAACAGCATGAGTGATATTGCAACCAACCGGAAAGCCCGTCGGGATTACCATATTTCTGAGAAGTACGAGGCCGGTATCGAACTTAAAGGTACTGAGGTGAAGTCCATTCGCGCCGGAAAGATCAATATCGGAGAATCTTTCGCCCGGGTCGATAAAGGTCAGGCCTGGCTCTACCAGTGCGATATTCGTCCCTACGAGCAGGCCAGCCACGAGTTTCACGTGCCCTTGCGAAATCGGCGTTTGCTCCTTCATAAGAAAGAAATTCGTCGCATGGCGATGCTGACCGATCAGAAAGGGGCCACCCTGGTGCCACTTCGCCTCTACTGGAAGAACGGTCGCGTCAAAGTCGAGATCGGGATCGGTAAGGGTAAGGACCAGCGCGACAAACGCCAGGATCTCAAGCAGGCGGCACACAACCGCGAGGTGGAGCGGGAACTGGCGCGCCTTCACAAGTGATGTGGGATATTTCGCAGAAATCGAACAGAATGCCCGGGAACGGAAGACGGTTGACTGTCCTCCTGGATCCCGTTCATTTCGGGAGAATTATGGTAAAAGCCTGATGGGATCGAATTTTGGCCAACTTTTCAGAATATCCACTTGGGGGGAATCCCACGGTGGTGGCGTCGGCGTGGTGGTGGACGGTTGTCCTCCGCAAATTCCGCTGACGGAAGCAGACATCCAGGTCGATCTGGACCGGCGTCGTCCCGGACAGAGCGAAGTGACGACGCCCCGCAATGAAGCCGACCAGGCGGAAATACTTTCCGGAACCTTTGAGGGACAGACGCTCGGCACACCCATCGGCATCCTGGTGAGGAACAAGGATCACCGTCCCGAGGCCTACTCCGAGATGAGCGAGAAATTTCGCCCTTCTCACGCCGACTACACCTACCAGGCCAAGTATGGCATTCGCAACTGGCAGGGTGGGGGGCGTTCCAGCGCTCGCGAAACTATTGGTCGCGTCGCCGCCGCGGCAATTGCCAAGAAGGTAATCAATCAATGCTTTGCTCCGGACCTGGAGATTCTCCCATTCGTGGAATCAATTGGAACTCTGAAAGCTGAAGTCGACACTTCCGCAGTGACGCGGGAAGTGATCGAGTCAAATATTGTGCGTAGCGGCGATCCGGATTCGGTCGAGCCGATGATTGATCTCATCAAGAAAGTTCGCGCTGACGGCAACTCGATCGGCGGTACGGTCGGCTGTGTGATCCGCAATGTTCCAGTCGGTCTGGGGATGCCGGTCTTTGATCGTCTCGAAGCTGATCTCGCCAAGGGCATGCTGAGCCTTCCGGCAACTAAGGGCTTTGAAGTGGGGTCTGGATTTGCGGGAACCAAGATGACCGGTCGCGAACACAACGATGCCTTTCGTATGATGGACGGCAAGGTGCGCACGACCAGCAACCGTTCCGGTGGCGTCCAGGGTGGCATTTCCAACGGGGAAGACATTGTCTTTCGCGTGGCTTTTAAGCCGACAGCAACTATCATGACCGAGCAGGACACGATTTCGACCGGTTACCAAGAGACCGAGCTCAAGGGGCGTGGTCGACACGATGCCTGCGTTCTGCCGAGAGCCGTTCCCATGGTGGAATCGATGGCGGCTCTCGTTCTCGTGGACCACATGCTGCGGCAGCGGGCGCTGTGTGGTGACTCTGCAGCAGGGGGATGAGCGCCTACCTGCCCATTCTTCTCGTTTCAGTTTTTGCGGTGATTTCATTTATCATCGCGATGAACCGGGGAGCCATCCCGATCCTGGCATCGGGAATCGGATTGCTGGCGGCGTTAGTCTTGAGCGTTTTTTTTCTGAATATCCTGATTGTCCTGAAGGGCAATTTCGAGGCCTTCCCGATGAGTTGGCCAAGGGTCCTGGCCCTGATAGCGGTGGGCCTAGTTATCGCAATGGTTTTTGTCCGCTTTGTTGCGAAGAGCCTGCTTCTTCGATTTGTTGGAGACAATGGCTCCAGGTTGAATTGGTTTGAAGGGTTCACCGGTGGTTGCCTCTCCCTTTTTTCCGTGGCGGTCGGGACGGTGTTCCTGTTTAGCGGGTTTCGTATCGCCGGCACCGTCGAAGAACTGAATTACACAGCATCGCTGGCTCGCGAAGGTGTCGTCGAGATGGGTGGCAAAATTCCGGCGTATCCCCGTTCTGTCGCCTGGCGCGACCAGATTGAAGATATTCCGGGAGTGGCTAATGTGCTCGACCTGGTCGATCCGTTCGGCAATCGGGTTTATCGAAATTCCGCAGCTATGGTGATGGTGGCTTCGGCTCCGAGCCTCAGAGCCTACTTCATCCGTGACCAGAATATCGTCGAGCTCGCGTATGCGGGTAAGTTCTGGGATGTCTCGCAGGATCCCTCGGTCGCTGACACCCAGAGTGCGCAAGATCGACTGGGCCTGGTTTTCCATCGCCTCGTTCGACAGGCTGCCTCGAGGGACGGTGTCGCTGAGCCTCTGAGAAAGTTGCAATTGCGCGGATATCTGGAAGGATTTGTCGATTCTTTGGTCCCAGCTCCAGCCTTCGGCGAAGACACTAACTCGTAACTCATGGGAAACCCAAACTACACAGTGACGATTGGACTTGAAGTCCACGTGCAACTCAAGACGGAGAGCAAGATGTTCTGTTCCTGTCCTGTGAAGTTCGGAGAGCCGCCTAATACCCTGACCTGTCCAACCTGTCTTGGTCTGCCCGGGGCTCTGCCTTTTCTGAACGGGGGAGCGATTGAGCGCACTATTCTGACAGGGCAATTGCTCGGCTGCACCACGCCCGAAGTCGTGAAGTGGGACCGGAAGAACTATTTTTATCCGGACATGCCGAAGAACTACCAGATTTCCCAGTTCGACCTGCCGCTTTGTCTCGGTGGTGGCGTGCCACTCTATGAGTTGGCTTACCCGAAGGATCATCAGAAGCATATCGAGAATCCGGGCAAAGTGGTCGAGTTGACCCGCATTCACTTGGAGGAAGACGTGGCCAAGTCGACCCACCACGCGACTTACACCACGATCGATTTCAACCGTGCCGGAACGCCGCTGATGGAGATCGTCTCAGAACCTGATATCGATTCCGCTGAGGAAGCGGTAGCCTACCTCAACTCACTTCGACAGATCCTTGTTTACAGCGGGGTTTCCGACGCTGACATGGAGAAGGGCCAGATGCGTTGCGATGTGAACGTCTCCGTTCGTCCCAACGATCAGACCGAGCTTGGCACCAAGATTGAGCTGAAGAACCTCAACTCGGTCTCCGCGGTGCGCCGTTCATTGCACTACGAGATTGATCGCCAGATCGAAGAACTCGAAGCCGGCAACACAATCGTCCAGGCCACCTGGCGCTGGAATGATGAAGTCGGCCAGACTGAGATCATGCGCACCAAGGAGGATGCGCACGACTATCGCTACTTTCCCGATCCCGACCTGCTGCCGGTGCAGACCACTGAGATCCTCGTCCGGGTGCAGCAGGATCTTCCCGAGTTGCCTCACCAGAAAGTGGAGCGCTTCGAGAGTGACTACAAGATCACTCATTACGATGCCTCCGTACTCGCTTCTGAGCAGGTGCTGGCTGACTTTTACGAAGAGGCGGCCAAAGGGGCATCCTCTCCCAAGAAGGTCGCTAACTGGGTGATCAACAACCTGCTCGCCGAATTGAACGAGCGCGAGATCACGATTGAAGAGTGCCCGGTCGCGGCCGCAAAGATCGGAGCTCTCGTCGGCCTGATCGAAGCCGGTCAGATTTCCAACAGCCAGGCCAAGGAAGTTTTCGCCGATCTCTTTGAGAATCCTGACAAAGATCCAGCAGCCATCGCCAAGGAGAGAGGATTCGAACCTGCCGATTCCGGTGAGGTCGAAGGTTTCATCGATGAAGCCATCGCTGCCAACCCCGGCCCTGCCGGTGAAGTGGCCGAGGGCAATGATAAGGCCGCCAACTTCCTCACCGGCCAGGTCATGAAGCTGTCACGCGGCAAGGCTAATCCGAAGCAGGTGACTGAGATGATCCTTGCGAAGCTGCGAGGCTGATTAGAGAAGTGACGAATCATCCCGCCCCTTCAGCTTGATCAGCTTCTTTTTGATCACTTCCAACTCAATCGTGAGTTGGTAGGAAGCTTTCATCACGTCGCCCGCGATTTCTTCGTCGCCGAGGTGCCGTGCAGTCGGGGTGACTTTCATCATTTCGAGGGAAATGACTTTGCAGGCGTCTTCGATTTTCTGGATGGCTTCGTCCTGAGTCATGTTGTGTGGAGAAGGTGTTAGATGGAATATTTCTCGACTATGTCTGAAGGGATCGTCTGAGGGCGCCCGGTTTCGATTGAAACCATGGCATAATCGAACCAGCCCCTGGCGGCGAGTTTTTCATCCGACTGCTTGTGAATTTCGAACCAAACCTTCACGCCACGGGAACGGAGTTCCTCGATCTGGGTTCGGACGACAGCGACATCGCCAAGGTGGAGGGAGCGCTTGTGCTCGATGTAGGCCGACCTAGCAAACCAGCTGAAGCCGCGCTCGAGGAAAGCTTCCATCGACATATTGTAGCACCTTTCCATCTGCTCATAGCGGGCGGCGATCACGTAGTCGTAGTAGCGTGAGTTGTGGACATGCAGGTTCATGTCGATGTCGTCGGGTCGCACCGGAATCAGGGTTTCAAACTGGCTGTATTCTGACATGGCTTGGGATAAGAGGGGATTATCCGGCTTCCGTGGAAACAACAAAGAATCGAATCGTAATCAACTCGACGTGTAAGATTTTTTCGAGCGCGAAGGTTTCCAAGTTGGCGCCATCAGACACCACAGCTGAGGCGGAAATTCAGATTTCGGGACGGGAAGACGGTAGCCTGAATCATGACGACGCTAGGACCGTGGCAGTCGAAGAGTCCATCGACAGTGTCATGGACCGGATTCAAACGATCACCCTCGATCAGTTCTGCGAAGACGAGGGCATCGAGAAGGTTGGTTTCATCAAATGCGATGTGGAAGGGTGCGTGATCACCGTCTTTTCAGGTGGAGAGGAGTTGCTCCGTTTCTGCCATCCGACGATCTTGCTCTAGGTGAATGAGCCGCTAAACGAAGGAGATCACGGCTCAGCGTGCGCGAGGTGGTGGAATCGTTCGGCAACTTTGTCCGCGTCTATGAGGTCTACGAAATTCACCCGTGGAGATCGGGGGAATGTCAGGTGAATTACCTGCCTTTCCGCCGGTAAGAACGGGAAAGAGGCTTAGTAGAAGAGGCGCTTGATGCGGCGGTCACGGCCGCGCTCGTAATCTACCTCCTTGGTCTTCTCGACCTTCTTTGGTGGAGCTAGCGGGTAATCACGAGCGTCGGTAATCATAGAGAATTCGACTTGGCCTGATTCTCTTTTAAAATCCAACAGGGCTGGATCTGGGGCAATGGGTGCCGGCTCGTAACCAATTTTGGCGCCATCAAGCATCCATTCGGGCAAGCCGCCCATTTCGATAGCTTTGTTGGCACACGCAGTGAGGCTCAGGCCGGTAATGGCCAGAGAGCTTAGAAAGAGCAGTCGGTTCATGGTTCCTGGGTTCTAAGTGGTTGGATTTGATGGTGACGCGAAAATTAGGCCAAGTAGACAGGATTTCTATCCAAAAAATGTGTCCTCGTGGGAGTAGGGTGGCGCGCAGCAGCACAAAAAACGCAGTTCCGAATCTTCATTTGCTGTGATCTGGTGCCATTTCCCGCTGGGAATGAGGATGGCATCGCCCACGCCGACCTTCTGTTCTTCCCCCTCGATTTCCATGTTTCCGCTGCCTTCGAGGATGAAATAGAGCTCCTCGCTCGCCTTGTGCCAGTGGCGCTCGGTTGCTTCTCCGGGCGGGAGGGTGGCTTCCGCCAGGCTCTGTTTTTCGACCGAGGCGTTGGATAGGTCGAGAATGCTTCGGATAGTGGAGCCGTCCGCGGTGGTGAAGGGCTCCTGCTCGGCGATCTTTCTGACGGTCATAGCGAGTATGGTCTTGTCTTCTAAGGCTTTGATTTCAGCACCAGTCTAGGGCAGGTTTGGACCATGGCAAACCGGTTGCACCTCCTGAAAATGGCCGTTGTCGGCAAATTCCAATATGAGCGATAAAGACGAGTTTTTTGATATTCCGGGAGACGAGGCGCCTCAGCCCCGAAATCGAGCGAAGAAACGGAGGGGATTTCTAACAAATTTCTTCATCATGATGTTGCTCGGATGTGGTTTCGTGATCCTTTGTCTCGTTCTCGTGGATATCACCAATTCAGGAGGGAAGATTAAAAAGCGTGCCATTGAGGTGCTGGGTGGTGAGACGGAACCACCAGTTCCGCCCGAGCCCCGGGTCATCGAAAAAGTTGTCGAAAAGGTGGTCGAAGTGCCGGTCGAAAAGATCGTTGAGAAGGTGGTCGAAGTGGAAGTGGAGGTGAAACCACCCATGCCTTCCAGCTATGTCTCATGGAAAAAAGTCGATGCGGCTGAGTTGTGGAGCGAGATTCCGATAACCACCGAGATGGTGACCGAGCAGGGCGAAACCGCCGTCAGAGAACGTGAGCGCAACGAAAGTTACCAGATCGAGATGAAGGTGAAGCTCACCGTGCCGAAGCCGAATGAATCGGCTGAAGAACTGGCTGTCATCAACGAAAACCTGCCAAAGATGCTGAATGACTTCGACAGGCTGGTGGAGGGAGCTGAAGTGTCACCGTTCTATCATTACCTCTATGAACTCAAGACTGATCGGGTGCAGCAGAAAGTAACCCGGATCGACCAGTTGCTTTCGCGTCACAATTTTTACGACCTGGAAACTGTGTTGCAGATGAAGCACCCTGACACCGGTAACAAGGTGCTCTTCGTGCAGGGCGAAATGGATGTGGTAACCGACGGTTCTGATGGTGATCGCTGGCCTGAACTGGATGACTACATTTCCATGTCGCAGTACTACCAGCCGTTTACAAGTTATGGCTGGCCCAAGACCACTTCGACACCGAACCCACTCCTGAAGCGCTGGGAGACTAAACTCAAAGAATACGAGGACGAATTTGCAATCCCCGGGCTCAGCATCGACCGAAACCGTTATCTTCGTGAGCAGATCACTCACTACAAAGCCGGTATTGTCGACCTGAAGAGGCGAAGCTTTCTTATCGCCGAGGCGGACCCATTTATTGTTTTGCCGCTGTCGTTCATCGGACGTCGCGATGAAAATAAATTTGGCCCGGCGATAGGTGACTATGCAGTCATCATTCACGGGGATCAACTTTACCCCGCTATCGCCGGTGACGCCGGTCCGAGTTGGAAGTTTGGCGAAGCCTCGTTGCGAGTGGCGAAGCAGCTCAACGAGAACGCATCTCCCTACAATCGTCCAGTCAGCGACCTGGAAATTACTTACCTGATTTTCCCAGGGTCTGCCGATCCGAAGAAATCACAACCGGATCTCGAGGCCTGGTATGCGAAGTGCAGCGAGTTGCTCGACGGGATTGGCGGAATTGGCGAGGGGTTTGAACTGCACCAGTGGGAAGATCTCATTGCCAGGAAGAAGGCAGAGGCGGCCACGGCTGCGGAGAATTCAGAGAGCAAAACCCTTCCCGAGGAGGGAGAGGCAACTAATGCCAATGGCGCGGCGGGGGCGGAATCCCAGTGAGCCTTGAGGGACATCCGGAATTGCCCCTCGTGCAGCGGACCTTTGCAGCTGAGTCGTTGCGCGCAGTCTGCGCTGGCGTGCTGGAAACTGCGCTGGCCACCTTTGCCGTCTTCATAGCGGTGACGGTCTTTGAGTCGGGACCGGTCACCAAGTCTATCCTGCTGGCTTCCCCGGCGATTGGATTGCTTGGCAGCCTCGTTGCGGTCCCGCTGGTAGCGAGAACGCGAATGAGTGCCAGCCACGCTTCGGCTTTGTTCAGTTTGATCAGTGCCGCTGGATTCGCGGTCGCTGCGATCGGGTATGGCGACGAACGATTTTTCGTCATCGGGATGACTCTGGGGATCGGGGTCATCACCATGGGGATGCCACTGCAGACTCATTACCTGCGAAGAAATTATCCGGGAAGGCGCCGTGGTCGATTATTCTCTGTATCCATTTTTATTCGCGCAGCGACCACCATGATCGCGAGTTGGGGATTCGGTGAGTATCTCGACCGAAATCTGGCAAACTATCCTGTCCTTCTGTGGTCATTCGTCGGGGCGGCCATGTTGGCAGCGGTGTGCCAATGGCTAATCCCTTCAGATCCGCTCCGGTCAGAGGATCAGGACGGGCATGGTTTTTTCGCGGCGCTGCGGATGGCTTGGAATGACCGGGTGTTTTTCTGGCTGCTGGTCTCGTCTATGATTCTCGGGATCGGCGTGCTGTCCGCCATGGCGCTTCGGGTCGACTACCTCGTCAATCCGGAGCACGGTCTCCAGTTCGATGTGAAAACGGTCAGCCTTATCACCGGTGTGGTGCCTTCAGTGGTGAGGCTGATTTCGACGTTTTTCTGGGGTTGGTTGTTTGATCGGATTAATTTCCTGAAGCTGCGCATCGCGGTGAACACGGTCTTCCTCGTGGGTATCCTTCTCTATTATGTTTGGCCGGAAATAATCCTGATACTGATCGGAAGTGCGTTCTTTGGATTGGGTCGCGGTGGCGGCGAGATTTTCTTCAACCTCTTCGTGACCAAATTGGCGAAGCCGGAATATGTGGCCGACTATATGTCCGTGCATACTTTTATGGCCGGAGTGAGAACGCTGTTGACCCCGTTCTTCGGATTCTTTCTGGTGCAGTCGGCCAGCATTCCAGTGCTGGCTGCGGTCAGTGCCATGCTGGTGATCGTGGCTCTGGTGATTGTCAAAAATCTTAGCCTTGAGGGGCGAGAAGATTCGGGAGAGGGGAGAACTGCCTCACAGTTCTGAAAAACATTGGACCTTTGCCTGAGGTTTCCTGTAAACTCCCTGCATGCCGAATCTCAACAAAGTGCAATTGATGGGGAATATCACTCGGGATCCCGAGGTGCGTTACACGCCGAAAGGTACCGCCGTGACTGATATCGGTCTGGCCATCAATCGCAACTTTTCTACCGACGACGGGGAACGCCGAGAGGAGACAACTTTTGTTGACATCACCTTCTGGGGACGTCAGGCGGAAGTGATTGGCGAATACATGAAGAAGGGACGCCCACTCTACGTTGAAGGCCGCCTCCAGCTCGACCAGTGGGAAGATAAGAGCACCGGCCAGCAGCGTTCGCGTCTCAAGGTGATCGGTGACAATTTTCAATTCCTCGGTAGTCGCGATGATGGTGGTCAGCGTGGTGGCGGAAATGGCGGCCAGGGCTACGGCGGTCAGCAAGGTGGTGGAGACTACCGGCAGCAGCCCCAGCAGGCGCCGCCTCAGCAGCAGGCCCCGGCCCAGCAAAACTACGATCCCATTCCGCCGTCTGACGACGACGATGATATCCCGTTTTAGTGGGCTGGCTCATCGCTCTCGCCGTTCAAATCGAGGATTACAGGGTAGTGGTCCGAAAGTATGTCGAGGATAGGGTCTCTGGGGAAACTGACGGTCGCGGTTGCCCACGGTGCGTTCAGATGGGTCAGAATATAGTCAATCCGATGCAGCTTTTGAGTATGATCGGCGAAGGGTTCATTCGGGGACAGTATTCTGGTCGGGAAAGTTCCTAAAGGCATCGCAGCGGGATCCGAGAGGCCAATGCCGAGAAGTTTGCTCAGAACAGATGTGTCCGGGGCTCCCGATTTGTCAAAGATGCGAAAGCCCCTGTTCTCTTTTTCTTTAGTCTCCCACTTCTTCAGCAGGGGAGATTGCTTGAGAAGTTGGCTCAAATCAGCCGGCGCGTGCGCGTTGAAATCGCCTAAGACAACGACTGTTTTGTCAGCTTCGATGAGGGGCCTCACGCGATCCGCCACTGCGGCGGCTTCAATTTGACGTTTGAGGTAGTTCTGCGGGTCAAAGTGAACGACGAAGAAGTGAATGCCGGCCGATTGTGCGTAGAGAGTGCCGCGGAGATTGCGAGGGTCATCAGGCTCAAACTGAACTATGTTTTCGATCGGTTTTTTTGAAGTCAGCCCTTGAGGATAACCACCTTTGCGATTGTAGATGACTGCATAGGGGTGCCCCCATGTTTCGGCGGCTGATTTCAGCTTTTCAAGCGAAACCCCCTTCAGTTCTTGTAAAGCCAATACATCAACATTTTGCTTTGCTATCCATTGTGCGGTGTCTGTCAGGTTTTGCTTTTTGTTGAATCCTACCCAGACGTTGTAGGTCATGATTCGAAGCGGTTCGGCGGATACCGTTGCGCAGGTAATACCAAAGAGGAAACAGATCGTCCTTAGGCGGCTCATCATCGAAGTTTAGGCGCGCTTTGAAATCGGTCAATGAATCCGGTCTCGATGGAGATGGCTTTTTTCCGAATCAGTTAAGCCGATTGCCATCCACCTGCAGCGACTTCATCCAGTGTTCGAGGAAGAAACGTTTTTCCTCGGGAAGGAGGGAAGAATCCGCCGGTCCGACGAGCGGGCGCAGTGAAGTGGAGAGCTGCAGGGTGACCACGATAAAGATAGCCGCCCAGACCGCGATGTAGCCGCGGTGGGTGACTCCGGATCCCTTCGCGCTTTTGAAGACGAGGGCGATCCCGAAGCAGATCGAAATCATCCAGAAAGCGATGGCAAGAAATCCCATGAACCCGATTGACTCGGTGGACTGGCTGAACACCCAGGCGACAGGACAAAGGCCGGTGAGGATCAGACCAATGAGGGCGAGGCCGGCCAGGAGCATAGCGGCTGCTTTGCGAAGGGTCATTTCCATGCCGTTGAGACAACTGAACACGTAGAGGCTTGGCAGGGTGATAACGCCGGCGAAGAGCCCTCCGATAGAGACCTTGAGCGGGACGGACCAGAGTTGGGTGCCTCCGGAGAAGAGGCCGAGAATGAAACCGAAGAGGGCCAGCGATCCTACCGCGATGAGCGCAAGATGGATGACGATGTTTTTCGCGTCGCCTTCCTGCATTTCGTAGAAAAGGCGGCCCGGGGTTTTTAAAAGTGCATCGACGACGTTGCCGAAGCTGGTCTTTTTTCCAAGAGGCTCCTGTGACATTTTGTCGGGTGCGGGAGCTTTGTTGGCAGCAGGTAGCGCCGGCGGGGTCACCGGCTTGTCAGTGGATTCGTTTTCGTTACTCATGGTTTGATTGGTTTAAGATTGGTTTAAGATTGGTTAGAATGAATGGGTGAGAGCCCACCAGACGGATTCATAGAAATTCCCGCGGAATAGATCAGGGCGGAGAAACTCGATCTTGAGGGAAGGCTGGCCGAAGATAGGACGGAGCAGGTAGCTGATCTGGGCTCCAACGAAAAGATTGCCAAAGATCAGTGCTGCGAAGCAGCAACGAGTGGCAGACACCGTTTCGGTGAAGTGGGTCAGGAGCTTGAAAAGACGACCGGTGGATACGAGGCCGGCCAGGGCAATGATAACGGTGTGGGTCAGGAGCAGGCGGCGGTGGATGACCTCGGCGTCGGATGAATCGGGCGAAGGCAGGTCTAGTGCCATGGCCATGGTAACCGGAGAAAGCGATCCGACGATGAGGGCGAAGACAGTGAATGCCGCGAGGATGGCGAAGGCGGTCTGGATGAAGGAGAGCCGGCTTCCGAGAAGGACCGCCAGCATTCCGTTGATCACGCTGTTCACCGTCAGGGTGATCAGGATGATAAGCGGCAGCTTGATGGCGGTAAAGGTTGCCAGCTTTGGCCCGTGCCAAATACCGATGCTAGCTCCGTAAAGGCCGACGCCTAGAAAGATCGTCGCGAGACACAGCAGGATGGCCTTGCGATCGAGCTCACTGACCCAGCGCAGCGAGGTTTTTTCGCTGTGGACAAGCAGGTCATTCCAAGCCCGGGAAATATGGGAAAACAGCAGAGCCATTCTAAAAGTGTCGGTTGACGCTCATAGGAATGGCTCCTGAATGTGAAACAAGTGCGAACACTCCGTGAAAACAGTGTGAAATCGCACCTACGAAAGGACTCAGCGAATGAGCCGAATTACAGATTCACAGTGGAGGCACTCTGGATGCCTTCGATGCCGAGGATGCCTTCGAGAGCAGCCTTGTCGATCTTGGAATCGACGTTAAGGATACTCAGGGCCTGGCCGCCAACCTTGTTCCGGCTGAGGGACATGTTGGCGATATTGATTCCGTTGGCACCGAGCACCTGTCCGATGGCTCCCACCACGCCGGGGGCGTCGGTGTTTTCGAAGATAAGAAGTGAACCTTCAGGAGTCACATCGATGTTGTGCTCATTGACTCGGACAATGCGGGCCTGGACGCCGAAGAAGGTGCCGGAGACAGCGACCTGCTCTTTATCATTTCCAACCACCACGGTGATGAGGTCAGTGAATTCGCAGTCTTCAGCGGGGCGGGATTCAACAACGCGAATGCCGCGGTCCTCCGCCAGCGAAGGCGCGTTTAGATAATTGGCAGAACCTTTGGTGGTGCCGGCCTCAAGATAACCTTTCAGCGAAGAGCGGGTGATGAGAGTGGTGTCGATGTCGCTGACCTTACCGTTGTATTCAATGCGGAAGAAGTCGGGCTGGTTCGGTGCGAGTTGGTTGCCGAGCTTACCCATTGTTTCAGCGAGGCTGAGGTAGGGCCCGATTTCCTTGAGGGTGTCCTCGTCGAGGTTCGGCATGTTGATTGCATTAACGACGGATCCGTGGAGCAGGCGGTCGCGAATAGACTCGGCCACCTGGATGCCGACGTTCTCCTGAGCCTCTTCCGTGGAAGCGCCGAGGTGCGGGGTGAAAACCATTTCTTCGCGGCTGAGCAGCTCGTAGTCAGCTGATGGCGGCTCGACTTCGAAGACGTCAAGAGCAGCTCCGGCGACCTTGCCGTCCTTGATCGCATCGAGCAGGGCGGTTTCATCTATGAGACCGCCGCGGGCACAATTGATGATGCGCACGCCAGGTTTCATCTTACTGATGCGTTCAGCGTTGATGAGGTGCGTCGTCTCCGGTGTTTTCGGCATGTGGAGGGTAATGAAATCAGCGCGTTCCACGGCTTCGTCGACGGTCTCGCAAAGTTCGACCCGCATGTTTTTGGCCTTGCTGGCGGAAAGATACGGATCGTAGGCGACGACGCGCATGCCGAAGCCCATGGCGCGCCGGGCGAATTCTCCGCCGATTCGGCCCATGCCACAGATAGCGAGGGTTTTGTTGTATAGCTCGACGCCTTTGTAGGCTTTGCGGCCTTCCTTGAAGCGTCCTTCGACGACGGACTGGTGACCCTGAGGGATGTGGCGGGCCAAAGCCATCATGAGAGTGAAAGCGTGTTCGGCGGTGGAAATGGTGTTTCCGGCCGGAGTGTTCATGACCACGACGCCATGCTTGGTTGCGGTGGGAATGTCAATGTTGTCGACACCCACGCCGGCACGACCGATGGCACGCAGGGTGCCGGATCCTGCTTCGATGACAGCGGCGGTAGCTTTGGCCCCGGATCGAACGATCAATCCCTCGTAAGCGGGGATCAGTTCTACCAATACTTTTTCCTGCTCAGCCTTGTCAGCGATGGCTCCGATGTCCGGGCGAACATCGACTTGGATGCCTTCGGCTTCCTGGAGCAGTTTGACCCCACGCTCTGCGATGGGATCGGCGACGAGAACTCTGCGTGTAGTCATGGTTTCTGTTTTTTAAAGAGGCGGGAAGGTAGGGGTACAGGCCGCTGACGCAAGGGGGAACTGCGGTAGAACCGGCTTTTCGCTTGTCCAATCGGGAAGAGTCTGTTTTCTAAGGGCCCATGCAGCGCATTTTTGCCTCGCTCACTAACCTGTTTCCCTTCTGGACTGTGCTCTTTAGCGGTTGGGCGCTCGTTCAGCCTGAAATTTTTACGTGGTTTTCGGGCCCATGGATCGTCTGGGGTCTGGGAGTGATCATGCTGGGAATGGGGCTGACGCTGACCTTCGATGACTTCAAAATGGTTCTGAAGCTCCCGCGAGCCGGGTTAATCGGCGTGATCTGTCAGTTTTTAATTATGCCGCTACTGGGATGGAGTATCGCGAAACTGCTCAAGCTCGACGAAATCGATCCCATGCTCGCAGTGGGTCTGATCTTGGTGTCCTGCTGCCCCGGTGGCACGGCGTCGAATGTGGTCGCTTTCCTGGCTCGCGCTAATGTCGCCCTTTCCGTCCTGATGACGATCGTTTCGACCTTCGCGGCGATCCTGATGACACCGTTTCTCACTAAGTATCTCGCCGGGGCACTGGTGGAAGTGGATGCCTGGGCCATGTGCTGGAACATGGTCAAGATCGTGCTGGTGCCGATCACCATCGGCCTCCTCGCGAATCAGTATTTCCCCCGGCTCAGCCTTAAGCTGCGTCCCGTCTCACCGTTGATTTCAGTCATCGCCATTGTCTTGATCGTAGCGAGTATCATCGGGGCTCAGCGTGATGTGATTTTCGAAGCGGGTTGGCGTTTGCTTCTCGCTCCAGCTTTGCTCCATATTGGTGGGTTTGGGCTCGGTTATTTTATCGCGAAGCTCGTCGGGCTGCAGGAAGAAAACTGCCGCACCATCTCCATCGAAGTGGGAATGCAGAATTCCGGACTAGGTGCGGCTCTTGCGAACAAGCATTTTCCAGGCACGGTTGCTCCGGTGCCTTGTGCGGTGAGTGCCCTGTATCACTGTATCCTGGGAAGTCTGGCCGCCGGGCTCTGGCGCCTGAAACCACCGCCCGGAAGCAAAGAAGGCGGACCGGACAGTGCCGATCCGCCTTCTGAGAAAAGCGTGAGCGCTTAAATTGATCAGTCTTCGGTCACGCCACCGCCGGAGTTGCCGAGGTCGGCGTACTCGGGTGGTAGAGCTGCCTTGAAGCGGGATTTGTCGATCGCCTTCATGTAGGCCTCAAGGGCGGAGACCCGGCCGGCGAGCATCTTCTCCCAGATAGCATCGTCCATAAACTGCATGCCGTGCTCTTTACCACCGGTGATAATGTCGTAGAGTTTCTGGGTGGAACCTTCACGAATCACGGAGCTAACCGCAGGAGTGGAGACAAGAATTTCGTTCACCGCAACACGACCGGGCTGGTCGTCACGCTTAAGAAGTAGTTGAGCCACTACGCCACGTAGCGAGCCGGCCAACATGGTGCGGACCTGGGACTGCTGATCGGAAGGGAATACGTCGACGAGACGGTCAACGGTCTTCCGCGCGTTGTTGGTGTGCAGGGTGCCGAAAACGAGTAGACCGGTTTCAGCAGCGGTCAGGGCGAGGGAGATCGTTTCAAGGTCTCGCATTTCGCCCACGAGCACGATGTCGGCGTCCTCACGAAGGGAGGCTCGCAGACCATCAGCGAAGGACGGGCAGTGAATCGGTACCTCGCGCTGGGAGATTGTGGACTTCTTGTTGTTGTGAACAAATTCGATCGGCTCCTCCACCGTGATGATGTGGCGGGCGTAGGTTCGGTTGATGTAGTCAATTAAAGCTGCCAGGGTCGTGGATTTTCCGGACCCGGTCGGACCGGTCACGAGAACGAGACCGCTGCGCATGTCTCCGAAGCGCTCAATGGTTTCGGGAACGTTGAGGTCCTGGATTGTCTTGATCTCTGTCGGAATGAGACGAAAGACAGCGCCTAGTCCATTGTTCTGCTTGAAGTAGTTGCAGCGGAATCGGGACTTCGCGTCCATTTCGTAGGCGAAGTCGAGATCGCCGGTTTCGAGGAAGCGCTCGTAGGCGGCATCGTCGCAGATTTCCTTCAGCATATGATTGAGCGTTTCGTGCTCAAGAACACCTTCGGAGATTGGGGTGATGGCACCGTGAGTTCGCATCTTGGGCGGCTGGCCTTCACTGAGGTGAAGGTCGGAGGCGCCGGAGGCGACGAGGTGTTTAAAGTATTGGTCAATGACTGCCATTTCTAAAGGAGGGAAAAAGTTTCTGTCAGGATTGAATTACAGTCCGAGGCTGGCTTTCAGGGTGGTCGGGTCGATTGCCCGGCCTATGGCTTCGTCGCCGGAGATTTCACCTGAGTGGTAGAGTTCGGCGAGAGCGTCGTCCATCATGATCATGCCAACGGTTTTACCAGTTTGCATCACGCCGGGAAGCATGAATGTTTTACCATCACGGATAAGTGCTGAAACAGCCGGCGTGTTTACAAGGAGTTCAAGTGCCAGCGAGCGGCCACTTCCATCCTTTTTTGGGACGAGTTGTTGCGAAATGACCCCACGAAGGGATTCGCCAACCATGATTCGAATTTGTTCCCGCTGGTCGGTGGGGAATACGTCGAGGATACGGTCGAGAGTTCGAGAGGCACTGCCGGTGTGCAGCGTGGCTAGAACCAGGTGACCGGTTTCAGCTGCGGTGATCGCGAGAGAAATCGTCTCGAGATCGCGCATCTCACCCACCATGATGACATCAGGATCCTCACGCAGGGCAGCGCGAAGAGCGTGGGAGAAGCTCTCTGTATGAGTGTGAACCTCGCGCTGGTTCACATGACAACTGGCGGACTCAATCACATATTCGATGGGATCTTCCAGGGTGATGATGTGATCGGTTCGCTGCTTGTTGATTTCATCAATCAGGGCTGCCAGAGTGGTCGACTTACCTGAGCCCACGGCACCAGTCACAAGGACGAGGCCGTTGTGATATTCCAGGAGAGGTTTGATCGCTTCAGGCAATCCAAGCTCATCCATGGTCCGGAGATGGGTGCTGATGACACGAAATACCATTTCCCAGCCGAGTCGGGTTTTGACGACGGAGGCACGGAAGCGGCCGAAATCTGCGACGTAGGCGAAGTCAACATCGCCCATTTCTTCAATCCGCCGCAGTTCAGGCTCGGGAAGGTAGGCGCGAGCTAGTTTCTCGGTGTTCTCGGGGGTCAGTGTTTCTGCATTCTCCCAGATGGGCTGAAGCAGTCCGAAGCGTCGCCACTTGGGCTGCGTGTTCGGGGCCAAATGAACGTCGGAAACATCATACTGCTGAGCCAGCTTCAGATATTCGTCGACGTGATCTAAGACGGCGATGGTATCAGACATAACAAAGTACTCTGTGAAGGAAGAGGTGAGGTATTCGTATCGAGTCGGTAACTGAAAGTCGTTTCGCCGACGTGACGCCGGAGGAGGCCCCAGTCACCGGGCGTAGCGAGTATTCTTATCGGTGCCGTAGCAGGCAAGCCAAAAAGCGAGATTTAAAGCGGGTTTCCAGACTGATTGCGGCCCCAAAATTTCTTGCAGATGAGAGGTGAATCTGAGAATCCTGATGTGTGAAGTGCCTCAGCGGAATCATCGTTTTTGTAGTCGTCTTTGTCGCAGTGGGAATTGCGGTGCATTTTGCTCTCTATCAGCAGCCTGGCATCTTTGTCCAGACCCTGGAGAAAGAAGGTGAGACCGGCAAACCCGCCCTCGTGCGAACGACATTGGAGCTGCATCCAGTGAAGGCAGAAGTCGAGACGCGCGAAGCCGAAGTGACTGTGGCCGAGCTTGCGGGAAAGAATGAGAAGGAGGCTTTTAGAGAGTCGGAGCCAGAAGTCTACGAAAAGGAAGCGGACCCCGAGGACTTTGAGCGTGGTTCGAATGTAATCAGCCTCTTTAACGGCAAGGATCTCGGAGACTGGGAATCTACCCGCTACGGTGGGGAGGGAGAAGTGCTCGTGGATGAGGAAGGTAACTTGGAATTCGATTTCGGGGCCGTCATGACTGGTGTGAACTGGAGTGGCGAGCCTCCTGCAACGAGCAATTACGAGATCTCCCTCGATGCGATGAAGCTGGATGGCTACGATTTTTTTATCGCCCTGACCTTTCCGGTAAAAGACAGCCACGCCACCTTTGTCGTGGGCGGCTGGGGCGGGGGTGTGGTTGGAATCTCCAGCGTCGATGATCTTAATGCGTCCGAAAACGAGACGATGAACATCGAAGGTTTCCTGAAGGATCAGTGGTATCACATCCGCGTGAGAGTCACTGATGACCACCTTTCGGCCTGGATTGATGAACAGCAAATGGTCGACCTACCGCTCGAGGGAAAAAAGATCAGCCTGCTGCCTGGCGATATCGAACTCTCCGTTCCTATCGGTATCGCCAGCTTCCAGACCCGCGCCCAGTATAAGAATATCCAGTGGCGCAACCTGACCGATAACTAAATACAATTCCGCTCCTTAAAATAAGGTGAGCCCAAACGGGCTGATTTAATTTTGAAAATTATAAAATTTCAAAAATTAAAATTATGGAGCGCTTAATTATCAACTTTTTGAACGAAACGCTTGACCCCTCGTTGAGATGCTGTCTGGATATTTAAAAATTGTGACAGGTTTTAAATCTTAGTCGCAATTTTTTGTTTACCGCTCAACATTGTCTCACCCCACTAACATGAACTTACGCGACCAACTCAAAGAGATCCTCCCTGATATACTTCCCAGAAATCCGGCCCAGGCAATTAAAGGGACCGAACTCATTGAAATGGTTAAGCACCGTCTCAAGCAGGATTACTCTGACGCGACGCTTCGTTATCACTTTTCTATCATGTCCTGTGATCCCTCTTCGCCGATCGCGAAGGTGGAGCAGGGGCAGGGTTACTACCTGCGCACTTCAACGATCCACACGGTAAACAGCGCCCGAAACCTTTTTCACCAAGGCGAGGGCGACGGATCCGCTATGGCGGCCGGCGATGTGGATATTGCCCTTTCCCGCGCTGCTAAATTCCGTGCCGTCGTTCAGCGTTATCTTGAGTCCGTGCAACAGTTCCCTTTTTCCTTTGAGCAATCCTTCACCATCGACGCTGAAGGCAACCGCTGGCGTGTGCCGGATCTCGCCGTGGTGGACTGGCTCGTAGGCCAAAACGTCGAAGACACGGTCGTGCTCGATAAGGCCAAACTTGAGGTGACTCGCCGACTTGGTGAGTCTCCGCTTAAGATTTCCGCGGTCAAGCTCCGCCTTGAGCTGAATCATGGAAGCCTCTTCGAAGATCTCTTTCAGTGCCTCGCCACTTCGGAGTGGTCGAATGCTGGTGAACTGCTTATCGCTGCTCCTATCGAGGATCCACGGTTGATCGAGGAAGTTCGTCGTTTTGCCAGTCGCTACGGTATCGGAGTGATCAGTTTTGGTCTCGATGCAGATGTGCTCGACGACATGCCGGAGCCGGCTGCAATCGAAAACCTTTCTCTGCGTGAGTTTGACTCCATCCAGGGTCTTCTCCACATCCGCCGTTACGCGACTCCCAAGACGGGCCAATCTTACGATTGGCAGCATGTGACAGTGTCTGCGACGGAGAACCCGGATTTTGCCCGCTTTGAGAACTGGATTTCCCGCTGCCTTCTCGAGGAACGCGCCGTGACCTCCAATGAGTTCGACGAACTTGATCGCAGCTCTGCGGCTGCGGTGGCTCAGGAATATGTGGCCTGATTTTTAGGATTCTCTCTCCTTGGTAAAAAAGAGTCCGCGAAGGCGTCCCGGAAACGGGGCGCCTTTTTTACATTTTTCTGACACTCCTTTTACAGGGCTATGACAACAAATCCCGTGAGCGTGTGATGTTCGCTCATGGACTTGAAACAATGCATATCCTCCATGGTTCTCGGAGCCATGTTATTCGCCGGTGTGAATACTGCATCGGCCCGCGGCAGTTATGGCACCTCATTCACAGAGGCGCCGATTCTGTTCACCACGGCGCTGGATAAGCCGATCGTGGCAAAAGGTAAAGGCGACCGGAAGGTGGTCGTCAAAATCGAAGTCGAAGGCGGCAAGATGATCCGGCCTGACCGGGTGCCGCTCAATCTGGCCATCGTCCTCGACCGCAGTGGTTCAATGAGCGGCGGCAAGTTGGAGCAGGCCAAGCAGGCAGCCATGATGCTGGTTGATCAGTTGGATTGCGACGATGTGCTTTCCCTCGTCGTTTATGAAACCGAGGTTCAGGTTGTCCTCCCGGCTGGTCCGCTTGGTGATCGCCGCAAAGAGATCAAGCGGATCATCAAGCGCATCGAAACCGGTGGTAGTACCGCTCTCTATGGCGGAGTCGAGGCCGGAGGGCGGCAGCTCGATGAATTTCTTTCGAAGCAGCGCATCAACCGGGTCATGCTTCTTTCCGACGGAATCGCCAATGTGGGGCCCTCCTCCAACCGTGAGATTTCCCAGTTGGGATCCCGGCTCTCGAAGTCCGGTGTCTCCGTGACGACGATCGGTCTGGGTCATGACTACAATGAAACGCTGATGACATCCCTCGCAGAAGCGAGTGACGCCAACTATTACTACGTCGCTGATGTCGAGGAACTGCCCGGGGTATTCAAAGATGAACTGGGAGAGTTGCAATCGATCGTGGCTCGCGAGGTTGTGATTGAAATTCGCTGCCCGGAGGGTGTCCGCCCGCTGCGGTTCCTCGGTCGGCCCGGGGAACTGAAGTCGCGCACCGAATCTATCACATTCAGTACGCTCTCGAGTGAGCAAACCCGCGAACTTTACCTGGAGTGTGTGCTCGAGGAATCAATTCTTGGTAAGTTGAATGAAATTGCTGATGTGGAAGTTCGCTATGCAGATCCGGATTCCAGTGAAGGAACCGTTCTCGGAGTGGCCCCTATCGTGGTCGGCTACACCGAAGATGAGAAGTTGGCCGAGGCAGCCAAGGACCTCGCGGTATCAGCTGAGGCGGCCATTTTCATCAATGCCGAAGAAACCGAGCGCTCCCTCGCTTATGCCGATAAAGGAGACATCGTCGCCTGCCGTGAGAACCTCGAATCCCAGAAGGCGGCACTGACCGATGCCTATATGTATGCCCCGGCGGCGCAGAAGGAAATGCTCCAGGAAGAAATTGCTGCGGTTGAAGAAGCCCAGCGCGATCTTGAGAATGATGCCCTGTCTAAGGATCAGCGGAAGAAACTTTCTGCCGGTTCGTGGATGACGAGAAACTCCAAACGTTGATAGCCTTGCCAAACCTATGATGTAGCGATCGGACGGCACCCGGATGGGGTGCCGTCTTTTCGGCTGCGATATTCCGGAAGTCGGGCCATATTCCGACTGCCCCCGAAATGAAGCGAATTGCCCTGGTCTTTATTATTACCATCATGATTCCGTCAGTTCTCTTGGCGGTCCTGGCAGTGCGTACGCTTCGGGTGCAGGAAATGGCGGCGAGCAGCCAGCGTGTTGTTCTTCATCAATCGACCTGCGACGGGATGGTCGCGAACATCAGCCTCTTTATGGATGATCTCAGGATCTTCTTTGGGAAGGAGGTGGATCGGCTAGTTGGGCAAAGGGGGGCGGACCTTGTAAACACCTTCGATGAGGTGATCACCCGCGAGTGGGCGCAAGCTTCTGTCGGTTCCGTGGTGGATGATGCCGGGTTGATCTGCAGTCCTCTCTCAACATCTGATAACAGCTTCGCCGAGCCCTTCCTCGCGAATCATGCGGATTTTCTTTCCAATCGCCGGGTCGTCGAAGTCTACCGGGCGCCGAAGCTCCTCGCCAATCAGGTCAAGGTTCAGGAGGAAGCAATCGTGAGCCGGAAGACCGGTATCTGGGGATCACTGAAGCCACGTTCGAAGGAGCCAATGAAAGGAGCGCCTGAGGGCTCAGTGGCTGCTTCACTCGAGAAGGAGAAGGAGTCGATCGTTGCGGAATCCTCCGCGATGGCAGATGCGCTTGCTGTGGACAAGCCGATTGCTGCAGCGGACGAAATTCAACAAGAAGTCCCGATGGAAAAGACGGCACGGTCTAGTATGGCGTTGAATGCGTTGACGCAGGAAGGGGAGGTTGAGATTCGGAAGAAGGTCGCTGCGTCGAATTCAAAGCTTGATGCCTATCGTTTTGATCCTTCCCAAACCCAGCGTCAGGGTGCCGCTCCGGTTGCGGTTGATGCGGTAGAAAGCCAGGTATCCGCTCAGGGATTTGAGCAACAGGTCAGGAACGTGGAGCCGGCCCGCCAGTGGATGGCGCCGTCACCGACTGCAAACCAGCAGGCGGAAATGGCGCAGATTGAAAACCTTGGCTACAATTATTCTCGCCTCAACCGGGCGGCAGTAACTCAGAATGATCTCACCGAAGGGGAGGATGAGGGGGCTGTCAGCCGGATTATCGACGGAAGCCTGCACGTCTTGCTGTGGAAGCGGCACACTGCACTGCCGGGCTACACTTTCTGGGTGGAGTTGAACCGGGATGAGATAAAGGCCGAGCTTGCTGGACTGTTCGAGGTCTATGGGGAAAGCGAAGCCAATCCTGAGATCTCACTCGCCCTGCTCGATTCCAATGGCGACCCGGTGACTCAGACCGTCCCCGATTTTGAGGCCGACTGGACCACACCGTTTGTGGCGGCGGAGGTGGGGCAGATCCTGCCGAGGTGGGAGGTGGCTGCCTACATTATTGATCCCGAAGCGTTGAATGCTGCGGCTCGAACGGTGCTAATCACCTTGTCCTTGATCATCATCGTTCTGGTGGCTGCGGTAGTAGTGGGCAGCCTGCTCATCATGCGTTCGGTGAACTACGAGATGCAGATCGCATCGCGAAAGACGGATTTTGTCAGTAACGTCAGTCACGAACTGAAAACACCGCTGACTTCGATCCGGATGTTTTCGGAGCTGCTGGAGAACAGTGAAAACTTTGATGCGGAACAAAACCGGAAGTATTCCAGCGTGATCAGCAAGGAGTCCGCACGACTGACGCGACTGATTAATCGCCTGCTGGATTTCTCCCGCCTCGACCGGGGAGAGATGAAGCTGAATTTTGAAAATGTTGATCTCGGTGATCTTGTCAGGGAGACAGTAGATAACTATCGACACCAGATCGAGGCGGAGGGGCTTGAAGTCGAGGTCGATATCCTTCCTGACGTTACTGTAATCGTGGATGCAGATCGTGATGCGCTCTCCCAGGTGTTACTGAACCTGCTGACCAATGCTGAGAAGTATGCCGCTTCCGGTAGAGAGGTGAATGTCAGGCTGGAGCGACCGCAAGAATGGAGAGTGGCGTTGTTGGTCCAGGACCGAGGTCCTGGAATCTCCAAGCTTCACCAACGCCGTATCTTTGAAAAGTTTTACCGTGCCGATGAATCGATTTCGTCCGGTATCGAGGGTTCCGGCATCGGCCTGGCGCTCTGTCACCAGATCGTAGAAAAGCACGAAGGCCAGATTCGTTATTCCCGCCGCGACGGTGGCGGAAGCTGCTTCGCAATAGAACTTCCCGTTTCCTCTGAGTCATGAAAAACAGCGAGATCACCATTTTTGTCGTCGAAGACGATGCCAGTATTCGATTCGGACTGGAGGAGGTCCTGAGAAGCGAAGGTTTCGAGGTGGCTTCCTGTGACGATGGCGGAGAGGCCATCCAGGGAATCAGTGAGGCCTTGCCGGATTTGATCGTGCTCGACGTGATGCTGCCGAACCGCAGCGGCTACGAAATCGCGACTGAGCTGCGTAAAAGAGGGTGTCGTGTTCCGATCCTGATGTTGACCGCCAAGGGGGAAGAGATTGATAAGGTGGTTGGGCTGAACGCAGGGGCGGATGACTATGTCACCAAGCCATTCGGACTGAATGAGTTGCTTGCTCGGATTCGTGCTCTTTTGCGCCGAACTTGCGACTGGGCTGAAGAAGCAAACGGTCAGCCTGTTTCTGCTCCTTCCATCGAACTCGACATCGGAAAAGCAAAAGTGGATTGCAGGAACTACGAGATCACTATCGACGGTGAGGTGAACTCGTTGACACCCAAGGAGCTTGAACTGATTCGTTTTCTGGTTCAGCACCGTGGTAATGTGCTGAGCCGCGACGAGATTCTCGAGAAGGTCTGGGGAGTGAAATACTTCGGCACGACTCGTACGCTGGATCAGTGCGTCGCACAGATCAGGAAGAAGATTGGAGATCACGGGCGAACCCCTGAATACCTTCTCACGGTGCACGGTGTCGGTTACAAGCTCGCCTAGGGGCCGCGGGCAGGCGGAACAGGGCTGATCCAGATTTTACTTTCAATCACAGATCAATATGCCTTGTTTCGCAAGCCTCTCGCTAAGCTAAAGTTCGATGCAAAAAGAAATCTTCGCCAAAGTAGCGCCAGGTCAGGGCGTCAGAAAGTTAACGCTAACGGATCAAGCTCCCGACTGTGAGATCTACGTCAATGAATCCATTTATGAGCTGACCGAGATTTGTGCCGGCAAACGTGTGGCAGATATCGGCTGCGGATATGGAAGAAACAGGGAGCTAGTCGAATCAGTCGGTGGAGAATGGGTTGGGGTGGAACCCTTTGAGGGAGGGGCGCACACGGTTGTCGCGAGCGCCGAGGATTTGCCCTTCGAGAACAATTCATTCGATGTCGTGATTATGGATGCTGTCCTGGAACATATTCCGGACGTCGGGGCAGCTTTCTCGGAAGTCGCTCGGATATTGAAGCCGGGAGGATGCTTTGTGGGGTATGTCGCGTTTATGGAGTGTTTCCATGAGATTTCTTATTCGCATCTCTCATTCAAAGCCTTGGAGTATTATTCCACGGTGAACGGGATGAAACTCGAGAAGGTATCCGGGGGAAGTCGTTTTGGGATCGACTATCATGTTCGGATTCTTTTCAAGCCAATTCCGCTCGCCTGGTCCCGGCCAATGATTGCCTCGGGGATTCGACTGCTATTCCGAATCAAGTCCGCACTCGCCTACGTAGGTTTGCGGTATCGGAGGAAGCTCTCAAAAGAAGAGGCCTCGGATTTGTCACAATTGTATTTCCAGATCGAGTGCTTGAGGCAATCCAACGGCTTCAAATACGTGATCAGAAAGAACTGAGGGCGAGGGTGGTTTGGGCATGTTAAATGCCGTCAAAACCGGGTAGCAGCTCCTGTTTGACCGGTCCGGAGTGAGCCTCCGGTTTTGAGAGCGGATTCTCGCAACGGTAGATCTCCAGGCCCTCGACTGTAGGGCAGAGTAGATGTCGGGGGTCTTCTGCGACGAGGAATTCTTCGAAGTCGACAGGATTCAAAAGTGCCGGCATGCGGTCGTGAACCGGAGCAGTGGTCTTTGACGCGGTAGTAGTCAGCATGGAATAGGCGGCTTCGCCTTCACCGGGCTCCCAGATCCCTGCGGCCCAGAGTCGGGATTCGGGATCGCCGGCTTCGAAGGCAAAAGTCTGTTTCTTCCCGGTCGGGCCGGTCCATTCGTAGTAGGTCTGGACGGGAATGAGGCAGCGGCGCCGGGCCTGCCAGGATTCTGACCACATGCCGTCGAGTTTATCAGAACGGGCGTTGTTTACCGCAGGATTGAAAGAGCGCTGGTAACCCCAGCGCATCACCCTGGCGCCGGGGCCCGAATCTCCAAGGGTCACGACCATGCCAGGATCTGTTTTGCGGATGCCGTGAGATTTCGGGAACTCACTGATTGCTTCGGAGACAGCGGCTTCCCACTCATCATTCTTGCGGTGACGGTTGGTGCCGATGTCGTAGAGATTGCACATGGGAATAATTTCGCCTGGAACTCTTCGGCAACAGCGGCGCTCTGCCGGGCGCCGGGATAAAAAACAGGGTTAGGTGATGCACCTAACCCTGTTGAAAAGTGTCGATATTTTACTCGCGGACTTCAACTACATCAGGTTGAGAGCGCGGGCGCGCTTGATCTCACGAGTGATCTTGCGGTGGATCTTCGCGGAAACACCAGTGGTGCGGCGCGGGTAGATCTTACCGGACTCAGTTGTGAATTTCTTGAGATAGTCGGGATTGAGGTAATTGAGCTTTTCGGTAGGGATGTCGAGGCGGCGACGCGGCATCTTGCGATTCGCGCGGCGCAGATTCATTGCTCTTTCTTCGGTTTTCGGGCCCATAGATCTGAGGAAATAAAGTGTTTCGTAAAGAAAGATTAGCGCTTCTCGCGGTGGAGTGTTCGACGCTTTAGGAAGGGATTGAATTTGATCTTCTCCAGTCGGCCCGGAGTACGTAGACTCTTTTTGTTGCGTGTGGACACGTAGATGGAAGGCCGAGCGCCTTCTTCTTTAGCCTCTGTGCATTCAAGGATGATGACTTCTCTGGGCATGGTTCTAAGTTTCGGTATTCCGCGCGGGCGGGCATTGTAGCGCAGTTCGCTGGCTTCTCAACCGATAATTTTTATTCGTCTTCGTCGGCCGCTTTGGCGACATCCTTGTCGTCCAGGCCGAAGAGAGAACCGACCGGGGAGCGATACATGCCTGTGGCGCTCTCGCTGTCCAGTTTCTCTTGATATTCCACAGTGCAGCGGGCGAATGGCATGGCCTCAAGGCGGGCCTGTGGAATCCCGTCGCCGGAGCCTTGGCAGACGCCGTATTCACCGGAATTGATTCGGACGAGGGCTTCTTCGATCTCGTGAAGGGCGTCCTGTTCTTGTGAAAGGATATTGAGGGCGAAATCCCGATCGTAGGCATCACTGCCGGCGTCGGCCTGGTGCATTCCGAAGGCGGAAGCGTCATTGTTCTCATCGCCGCGGCCGAGGGAATCGCGGGCTACACCGTTCATCTGGTCCACCAGGGTGTCGCGGAGGTCGAGCAATTTCTGTTTTTGTTTTTTGAGGAACACTGCAGAGAGCTTGGCCGGCTTTTTCTTGGCGCCGTGGGCCGGGGCTGTAGGTGGAGCCGGGGGTGCTAGGCGTTGAGCTAGATTTGATATTGCGGGGCGCTTCTTCACTGCGACGCGCTTTTTCACTGGAGCCTTCTTGGCAGGAGCTTTTTTCGCCGCAGCCTTTTTCTTAGGAGTGGCTTTTTTCGTAACTGTTTTTTTCTTCACCACTTTTTTAGCTGGCGCCTTCTTCTTCGGGGCTGCTTTCTTTTTGGTCGGGGCTCTTTTTACTCGTGCCTTCTTTGTAGCCGTTTTCTTAGCCGGAACCTTCTTTTTGACCGTCTTCTTGGCAGGAGCTTTCTTTTTTGGGGCTGCTTTTTTGGCAGGGGCCTTTTTCTTCACGGCCTTCTTCGCTGGCGCCTTTTTCTTTGGCGCAGCTTTCTTTTTGGTAGCTTTTTTGGCGGGAGCTTTCTTTTTAGGAGCTTTCTTTGCCATGACCGTGGCTGGTGTAAGGTGGGAGTTTTTCCGAAATATGAAATCGGCCTAGCCGGATGCTGGATCGATTGGAGGGCGGAATCTGTAAGGCACAAGCCCTTTCCTCGCAAGGAGAAATGCCTATTTTAGTGATAATCACTAGAATGGCCAAAGCATTGGAATGAGGTAGCTGGCTATAGCCCAGAGTGCAATCGCGAGAGGGAGACCGATGCGACTGAAGTCCGCGAATTTGTAGCCCCCGGCGCCGTAAACGTAGGTATTAGTCTGGTAACCGATGGGGGTCACAAAGCTTGCTGAAGAGGCAAACATCACCGCCACTACAAAGGGGCGGGCGTCAACGCCGAGTTCAGCCGCAATCCCAATGGCAATAGGAGTCAGAAGCGCAGCGACGGCGTTGTTGCTGATGAGTTCGGTCAGAATGGCGGAAAGAAGGTAGAGGGCGGCAAGCACGGCGTAAGGGCCGAGGTCGCTGAAGGTGGCGGCAGCCCATTCTGCCATGATTCGAGCCAGTCCGGTCCGCTCAAGGCCCATACCGAGTCCGAGCATACCAAAAATCATGAAAATGACCTTCCACTCCACTGCCTCGTAGGCTTCGTCGGGGTCAATGCAACGGGTAGTCAGGGTCAAAAGAGCGGCAAAAAGCGCGAAGATCGGAATGTAGGCAGGCAAGACGGCACCTCCGATCATGAAGGTGAGCAGGGCTCCTATGGCGATGGGAGCCTTGGTGTAGCGTAGTGGTCGTTCCTTCGGTTTACTTAGGTTAACGAAGTCCTTCTCATTGAACAGATCGGACATGCGGTCCATAGGGCCCTCCACGAGAAGGGTGTCGCCGAAGGCAAGTTTGACGTCCTCAAAACGGTCGCGAAGATTCACTCCGCGCCGGTGAACGGCAAGAATGACCACGCCGAAACGCTGGCGGAAGTTCAATTCCCGGAGACTATGCCCTGCGAGGCGGGAATCAGGGCCGACGATGCCTTCCATTAGAACGGCGGATTCCGTGCGAACGTGGTCGAGGCCAAGCTCTCCTTCGGGAAGAAGGTCCAGTCCGGTGGTTTCGGCCAGTTCGGCGACGCCGGAGGCTCGCGTCTTCATCGTGATCTGGTCACCGGATTCCAGCGTCAGCTCGTTGAGCGGGACAGTGAGCGGGCGTCCCTCGCGGACGACCTCAATGACCCGTAGGTTTCGGCGTTTGGCCAGTGGCGTTTCCGGGAAGAGCTTTCCGATGAGAGGGGAATTCTTGTTCACGTAGACCTGGGTCAGGAACTCGTGGGAGGCTTCACCGTCAAACAATGTTGACAGGGTGATACGGTCCGGGATGAGTCGCCAGCCGCCGAGGATGACGTAAAGGACGGTGGCGACGACAAAGAGAATCCCGAGCTTGCTGACCTCGAACATGCCGAAGGGTGTCATTCCGGCGTCGGCGGCGATACCGGAAGCGATCAAGTTGGTCGAAGTTCCAATGATGGTGCAGGTGCCGCCGACGATAGCGGCATAGGAAAGAGGGATGAGAAATCGGGACGCCTTGTGATCGTATTTGCGGCAGTGGGCCAGCACAATGGGCAGGAAGACGACGACTACCGGCGTGTTGTTTACGAAGGCGGAAAGAAAAGCCACCAGCAATAAGAGGACTAGCATGACCCGGACCGGGCTGCTTCCGGCCAGCCGCTCGAACTGTCCGGCGAGAAGTTCAATCAGCCCAGTGCGTTCTAGGACCGCGCTCATCACGAACATCGAAGCGACCGTGATCGGCGCGGAGCTTCCGAAAACGTCGAGTGCCTCCGGCGGAGACAACACGCCGATCAGCACTAGGAGGACAAAAGCCCCCATCGCGGCAAGGTCAGGAGAGATCCATTCTTTGAGAAGCACGATGAAAACCGCGATGACGATCGCGACCGTGACGATTTGCTGCCAAAGGTGAATATCCATTCAAGTTATGCGTTGAAATGTAGGGTTTGAAAGTCCAGCATCGCTGCTCCTGATAACTACGAAAAGGAAATCTGCAATCTTCCAGGTCATTCTATGGAAACTCTTTTTATCGCACTCGGCTCCTTGGTGCTCTATTTGATCGCTTATAATACCTACGGGAAGTGGTTGGGTCGCAAAATTTTCAAGCTGGATCCGGAGGCCCCGGTGCCGAGTGTCGCTCTGAATGATGACCGGGATTATGTGCCAACGAAGAAATCGATCATTTTCGGCCACCATTTCACCTCGATTGCAGGCACGGGTCCTATCGTGGGCCCTGCCTTGGCTGTGATCTGGGGATGGGTTCCAGCGCTGTTGTGGGTATTGTTTGGCTCAATTTTTATCGGGGCAGTTCATGACTTCGGTTCCCTGGTTGTCAGCATGAGGAACCGGGGGCAGACGGTGGGAGACATCGCCGGGCGAGTTCTGGCACCGCGGGCACGCGTTTTGTTTCTCTCAATTCTTTTCCTGGCCCTGACCATTGTCCTTGCCATTTTCGGGTTGGTGATTGCAGCGGTCTTCAAGCAGTATCCGGCTTCGATTTTCCCCTGCCTGTTCCAGATTCCGTTGGCCGGGTTGATCGGGGTTTACCTGCACCGCAAGGGGGTCAACCTCCTGATCCCGTCTCTCATCGCGCTCGCACTGATGTATCTGACGGTCTGCTTCGGCGATGTCGGATTCCTCGGCTCGATTAATGCCAATCTAGCAGCTTGGCCGACGATGCACTGGGTCACTTTTCTCCTGATCTACAGCTACATCGCGTCGGTTTTGCCGGTGTGGACGCTGCTGCAGCCGCGTGACTTCATCAACAGCCTGCAGTTGCTCAGTGTGCTGGCGCTGGTGGTGATTGGTCTTGTGGTTGCCGGAATCATAGGGGGATCTCCTACCGGAGAAGGGGCTGAAGCGGTCCGCCAGCCTCTCGAAATTGTTGCTCCGGCTTTTCGACCGACGCCGGAGGGGGCGCCGTGGATCTTTCCGTTTCTCTTTGTCACGATCGCCTGCGGGGCTATATCCGGCTTTCACTGCCTCGTCTCCAGCGGGACATCTTCCAAGCAGATCGAGCGTGAAACCGATGCACGATTCGTGGGTTATGGCTCAATGCTAACCGAGGGCTTCCTTGCTGTTCTGGTCATCCTCGCCTGTGTCGCGGGGATTGGTTTGGGTGTCGCCGGAGATGCCGGCTTTCTCGTTGGAGCGGATGCTTACAATGCCCGTTACGGAAGCTGGGATTCGGCCAAGGGGCTTGCAGCCAAAGTGGGGGCCTTTGTTGAGGGAAGTGCCAATTTCCTGAAGGCTGTCGGCATCAGTCCCGCTATTGCCGTGGCTCTAATGGGTGTGTTCGTCGCTAGTTTTGCCGCAACGACCCTTGATACAGCTTGTCGTCTCCAGCGCTATGTGACGCAGGAGCTGGCTGCCACGATTAAGTTCAAACCTTTGACCAATAAGCACACAGCGACCATTTTCGCTGTGTCGCTGGCGGGGATCATTGCGGCGCTGCCAGTGTCCACGGCTGAGCCATGGTCATGGGCAACAGCGGGTAAAGGGGGTCTAATTCTTTGGCCGCTCTTCGGGGCAACCAATCAATTGCTCGGCGGTCTCGCTTTCATGGTAATCGCGTTCTGGATGTGGCGACGGAGGCTGCCGGTATGGTTCGTGGTCGTCCCGATGGTATTTATGTTGATCCTCCCGGGTTTGGCGATGAGCTTGAATCTCTTTGGTGAGAACGGCTACTTCTCGCAGGGTTTCGAGAGCGGGAACTGGACGCTTTCTTTCTTCGGGGTTGCAACGGTAGCGCTTGAGATTTGGATGATCACTGAAGCTTTGATCGCGTGGCCAAAAGCAAAGGGCGTGTTGGAAAATCAACTCGCTCCACTGCCCTCAGACAATTATGCCATCGACGGGGGGCGATCCTGCTGATTGTTCATCAGTCGTTTGTTTCGAGTTCGGGAAGAACCTTGGCGACCTTCTCTTTTAGTTCCTTGCCGGGCTTGAATTTCACCACAGCCCGTGCAGGGATTGGGACTACCGCATCTGGCTTGTTCGGATTGCGGCCGATTTTTGGCTTTGTCTTGGCGACCTGGAAAGCTCCGAAGTTTCGGAGCACGACATCCTCATTGGATGCGAGGCTGGTGGTTACCTCATCGATGAGAGTTTGCACAACGTTGAAAACTTCCTGCTGGGTCAGTCCTGTTTTGTTACTGATGCGAATTACTAGGTCGCGTTTTGTGATTGTAGCCATGGCTGGAAAAAGGGGCGGGTGTTGTATTTAATCTCTTATGGCACAGATACTTGGCAATAATGTCTTTCGTTAAAGTAGTTGAAACTTGGGCGCAACCTAACTGATTTAGCTTTTAGGGACACAGGGTGCATGATCGATGGTGCGTCGATAATGCATCCACCCGGAAGTGGAGCCGGATTCGTGCCGATCGTATCAGATATGTTTGGTGTAATTGGTTAATGTTTGAAAATATCGGCGATCAAATCAAAAAATGGACGCGGTGAGCTTTTCTGAATGAACGACTCAGGGAAATTTGAAAATGTTTTTCCTGACGGAACGGTCTTAGGCCGGTTCCAGGCGGCGCTGGCGGACTGGTTCGACGCAGAGGGCGAGGATTACCCTTGGCGGCGGACTCGGGATCCCTATGCGATCCTGGTTTCCGAGTTAATGCTGCAGCAAACCCAGATTGCGACGGTTCTGGGTCGTGGCTACTACACTCGCTGGATGAAGCAGTTCCCGGATTGGGAGACCCTGGCTGGAGCGAACGAGGAGGAGATTCTTAAAGCCTGGGAAGGTCTTGGATATTACAACAGGGCACGGAACCTGCAAAAGGCGGCGATTCAGGTGAGGGATGAGTATGCCGGTGAGTGCCCCCGCGAAGCGAAAAGTCTCGAAGAACTGCCTGGAGTGGGGCCCTATACGGCCGGGGCCGTCGCGAGTTTTGCTCACGGAGTTCGCGCTTCGATTGTCGACGGAAATGTTGCGCGAGTGTTGTCGCGGATTTTTGACTTTCGGGAGCCTGTGGACACATCGACGGGCCAGAGGGCCTTATGGGGATGGGCGGAGCAAATGACCCCGGAAGCACGAGTCAGAAGTTATAATTCTGCAATCATGGAGCTGGGGCAGCGAATCTGCACCAAGGGGGCTCCGTCCTGTGAAAGGTGTCCGGTCAGTGACTGGTGTCAAGGTCGGCGGGAGGGAGACTTGGACAGCCTGCCGATGAAAAAGGCGAAGAGGAGGATCACCCGGCGGGACGAACTGGTGGCTCTGTTGGTCGAACAGGGGCGGATTTTTCTGGAACGCGAAACCGGGAGCCGGCGGAAGGGGCTTTGGCACCTGCCACGTATGATGGAAAGGGATTGCAACGATTTCGAGGAATTGTTCCGATTCGACTATGCGATCACCCGCTATTGCGTCACCCTGAGGGTTTTTCTCATTTCAGGGCCTGCAAGCAAGCAAATGACGGGATCGAGAGAAGGGGAATGGTTCGATCTTTCCGCCGATAGCGCTTTGCCCGCGTTGGGATCACCCTATCGTAAGGCAATTTTGAAATATCAGAATATTCATGAAGACCTGATATTGAGGTGGTGACTTACGGGTAAAATCGGCTAAAATCGTCTAAGTTACTGCTTGTTTTGCGGTAAAAATTTTTAAAAATGAACGACTTGGAAGATTTTGGGGTTGTTTTTGCGAGTTTCGCTCGGTAGTTTGAACCGCGTCGGGTCTGCGTAATACTCCCGAAGCACGAAGAATTTATAGTCATGTGGAAAGTATTGCTTGTTATTTCAGCCGTTGTTCTTGCTGGAGGTGGTTATCTCAGTTGGGAAAACCACAACGAGAAAAAGGCGAAGGATGCAGAACTGGCATCAACGCAACAAACTTTGGAGGCTCGCCTGGCGTCTCTCGAGGCTACCAACGCTCAGATCGCGCAGCTTGAGATGTCTATCCAGATGCTAAACGACGAAACCGAAGCGCTCGAGACCGAGAAGATCGATCTCGACGCCAAGGTGGTTGAGGCCGAGTCCAACCTCCGCGCCCAGGAATCCAAGTTGAAGACTGACTCTGATCGTCTTGAGAAGGCCAAGGCCATGGTAGGCAGCATTGCCCAGATTGAATCCCTCCAGCGCGAGATGGAACAGCTCCGAGCTCAGATCGAAGAAACTGAGATAGAAGTCACTCAACTCGAAGGTGCTGTCGCTGCCGCTCAGGTAGAGCGTGATCGCCTCGAGAAAGTGGCAGCCGAAATGGTGGCACTGCGAAATGATCAGGAAGCCGGAATCATCCGCGGACCTTTCGAGTCAACCATCCGTGAGGCATACAATCAGTGGGGCTTCGTTGTCGTCAATGGTGGTTATGATGCTGGCGTTGTGAACCGCGCACAGTTGAATGTTTATCGTCGTGGCCAGCCGATCTGCAAACTTCTCGTTACTTCCGTCGAAGCCGGTAAGTCGGCAGCTGACATCATTCCGGGCTCGCTGGCTCCCGGCCAGAGCGTTCGTGAGGGTGATTATGTCACCAAGGCTGTGACGGTCCGCACCCCTGCAGTTGTCCCCGCCGCTGTTGCTCCTGGAGGCGGTGCTGCACCTGCTGCACCCGCAGCGGCTGATCCTTTTGGTGGTGGTGCGATGGACGGCGGTGGCTCTGCCCCTGATCCTTTTGGTGGTGGTGCGATGGACGGCGGTGGCTCTGCCCCTGATCCTTTTGGTGGTAGCTCTGCCCCTGACCCTTTTGGTGGTGGCGCTGCGCCTGATCCTTTCGGTGGTGGTGCCATGGGGGGTGGCGGAGAAACTACGCCCGATCCTTTCCAGTAACTTAATCCAGTGCCTTTCCAGATCCCTAACGGAATTTGATATGAAAAAGCTTATCATGATCATCGCAGGAGTTGCTATGCTGGGCGCTGTTGTGGTGGGTGTAATCAACAAGAACGATCTCGCTGCAGTTGTCGCCGAACTGGAGGACACCAAGGTGAAGGTCAGAGATGCGACCGAAAAGCTGGGAGCCGCTGAGGACAAGCGCGACGAGAACATCGAAAAAGAAACCCAGGCAAAGGACGGTCGTAATCAAGCTGCCGCTGCTGTTGAAGGTGTGAAGCAAAACCTCAAGATCGTTGAGCGTTCTCTCGCTGACGTAGATTCCGAACTAAAGAAGGTTGAGATCGAGCAGAAAGAAATCGACCTCGCGATCAAAAAAGTCTTTCCCGACAATCAGTTCAAAACTCCTGAAGAGCTTGAGATGACTCTTACCATGTTGAAAGATGCCTTGGCCGAAAAACAGAACACCAAGGCCGAGCTTAACGCTCAACTGACTTCTGCTTCCCAAGCCAAACAGGTCCAGGTAGCTAAGGTTAAGGAGGAGGAAAAGGCCCAGTTCGAGCGAGCCCAGAAGCTTTCTCTCAATAGCCTGATTGCTACGGTGATCGCGGTGAATGGAGATTGGGGCTTCGTGATGGTTAATGCCGGGCGTGCCCATGGAGTGACTGCTGATGCCTCGCTCCTAGTGAAGCGCGGCGAGCAGCGCGTGGCTCGTCTCCGAATTGTGAATATCGAAGAAACCATGGTTGTGGCTGACGTGATAGACGGCGCTGCTGTTAGCTCGCTGAAAGTTCAGCCGGGCGACAAAGTCATCTTCGAAAATACTCACTAATCCAGATCTAAACATTCCTCCGGTTGTTATCATGAGACTCTTTTGTCTTCTTCCCATGGCGGCGCTGTTTGCCATCTCACTCGTTTCCTGTGAGACCATCAAAGACAATTATCCGACGCCACAACGGGAAGAACTGAGCAGTATGCCACATAACATGCCTGCAAGCTGGGAAGGAACCCAGGGAATGCCGGGAATGCAGCAATACTAAGAACCTCCCGCCTGACTTACTTGATTGTGAGTCAGGCTTTTTAATCCTTACTCCCGATCAAGTTGCTATGCCCGCTGAACCCTCGACTCTCCCAGAAATGGGATTCGCCACCGATTTTGACGCAGAAGAGCGTGCTCAACTTGGGAATTTTGGCGAATTTCTCTCCCTTTCGGACGGAGATGTTCTGATTCAGGAAGAGCAGACTCAGGACTCCCTTTTTCTGGTAATCATGGGGACTTTCCACGTGCAGACCGAAGCGACGGGCCGCACGGTTCTTCTTGGTAGTCTTAAAGCCGGCAGCACAGTAGGAGAGGTTAATATCTTCGATCCCGGCAAAGCCAGTGCGAGTGTAGTTTGCCGCTCCGTCGCTGAGGTCTGGAGAATCGATCGCGTGCGCCTTGAGCAATACCTCGAAGCTCATCCGCGCACCGCAGCCAAGTTGCTTGTCAATGTTTCAACCCAGTTGAGCAAGCGACTGAGAAGGACGAACGAAAAAGTCGCCATGGCTCGCGAAGCCATGCTTGACTCGTTCTAATCTCCGGGTTTCGGCCTGGCCTGCTGTCTTTTAGACTTCGGGATACCAGTCGTTTCCTTTTTCTCCCCCGAAAACTCTATGCCCGAATCCCTGACGATAGCTTCATTGACAGTGAATGGCGCGGTTGAGGCTTTGGTGCTTTTTTTCGCTTTAGTAATAGGACATGCTTTTGCAGATTTTCCCCTCCAGGGAGATTTCCTTTCACACGGGAAAAATCGCAATATAAAACCGCCTAAACTGGCGGACGGAAAGAAAAGCCCAAGGTATCTCTGGATTTACCTGATGACCGCACACTGCCTGATTCATGCAGGGTTCGTCTGGGTAATCACGGGATGTGCCGCCCTTGCTTTGGCCGAGTTGGTTCTTCACTGGGTTATCGATGCTGCAAAGTGCGAAGGTAAGACCTCATTTGCGACGGATCAGTGGTTGCATGTCGCGACCAAGGCAGTCTTTGTCCTGATCGTTTGGTTGGCGTAGAGGAAGTTCTCCTTTGCGCAGCGGCACAATACCGGCCTTGAAAACGCGCGCTGACTGTCGGACACTCTCCTGATGAATTTGGTCTGGAAGGCTTATTGTTTCGCAACCCTATCTTTTGTTCTTGCGGGCGGAGTTGCCTCTTCCTTTGCGCAAAATGCCGATGACGACTCCGGTTTTAAAGAAATTGAGTTGTTTACCGAGGTGCTCGAAACGATTCGCCAGGGCTACGTAGATGCCGACAAGGTCACCTACGAAAAACTTATTAACAGTGCCTTGGAGGGGATGCTGGCCGATCTGGATCCACATTGCCAGTTCATGCAACCGAAGGTATTTGAGCAACTGCAACGTCACACTGACAGCACTTACGAAGGGATCGGCGTAACCATTTCAACCAAGAACGATGTCCTGACAATCGTGACGGCACGCGAGGACGGGCCTGCCGGACGGGCCGGAGTGTTGCCTGGTGATCACATTTTGAAGATTAACAACCGGCTCACCGAAGATCTCGGAATTTCGCAGGCCGTCAATATGCTCCGCGGAAAGCCCGGAGAATCCATTAATCTGACTGTCCGGCGCCCCGCCACACAGAAGCTCCTCGAGTTTGAGTTAAAGCGTGAAGTGATCAAACAGTCCTCGGTCAAAGATGTCCGGATTCTTGACGAAAAGCTGACGAGTCCCTACCGGATGGGTTATGCGAGGATACTCCAGTTCAGCGAGCCGACGGCAGAGGAATTGGCCGATGCGCTCGATGAGTTGGAGCAGGAGGGGATGGATGCTTTTGTTCTCGATATGCGCAACAATCCTGGTGGTTTGTTAGGTAGTGCCATTGATGTTTGCGGTGAGTTTGTCAAAGCCGGTACGGTGGTTTTGACGACCGAAGGCAAGCCCGGCTCTGGAGAGATTAAAGTCTATCGTACTACAGTGGAAAGTAAGCGTCGCGATCGTCACTACCCTCTGGCGATTCTCGTGAATCATTCCTCCGCCAGCGGTGCTGAGGTGGTTTCAGGTGCCTTGCAGGACTTGAAGCGCTGCATCGTGGTAGGTGAAACCACTTTTGGAAAGGGATCCGTTCAGTCGATTCTGCCGATCGGGAATGGAAAAGCGATTCGAATGACCACTGCGAAGTATTACACTCCCAGTCACAGAACGATTCACGAGAATGGTGTGGTTCCTAACATCGTAGCTACGTTGACTCCGGCCCAGGAGGAAGGGCTGGCTCGTTGGTTCAGTCGTGACACGATGAGCCCGGAGAATCGTAAGCAAGCTGAAAAGTTCCGTGACCCACAGTTGATCCGGGCGGTTGATGCCATGAAAGGTGCTTTGGTTTATTCCCGGATCCAGGGAGGGAATGCGAAAGAGGAAGCTGAAGACCGGGGTGAAAACAAAGACCCTTCCAGAGTAGAAAAGCCCAAAACTGCTGATGGCCAGTCCAAGGACAAAGGGAGTGCTTCCAAGGATAAAGAATAGGGTTCCTGACGATCATGTCCCGAGGCCTTGTTCTTGCTATTGAGACTTCCTGCGACGAAACGGCCGTCGCTGTCGCGGATTCCCATGGTGACGTTGTCGTCTCCAAAGTGGCTTCCCAGATCGAGTTGCACTCTCCATACGGAGGGGTTGTCCCTGAGTTGGCGTCTCGCAACCACAGCCTTAACCTTCGCCCATTGGTTGAAGAGACTCTTAGGGCCAGCAAGCTTTGCCTTAGTGATGTTGATGCAGTGGCAGCTACCTCCGGGCCGGGGTTGGCGAGTTCGCTGCTGGTGGGAGATACAACAGCGAAGGCCATCGCCCTCGGATTGGGGCGGCCCTTTTACTCGATTAATCATATGGAGGGACACTTGTTGTCTCCATTCATAGGCGAGGGTACCGCTCCCCCGGCCCATGTTGCTCTGGTCGTGAGTGGTGGGCACACGATGTTGGTTTCCGTTCGTGGAGTGGCGGACTATCATATTCTTGGTTCGACCAAGGACGACGCAGCGGGGGAGGCCTTCGACAAGGTTGGCAAGATGCTTGGACTACCTTACCCGGGTGGCCCTGAGGTTTCCTGTCGGGCCGAAAACGGTGATCCCGATGCCTATGAGTTTCCACGCAGCATGCTCGACAGTGGGGATTACAAATTCAGTTTCAGCGGCTTGAAGACTTCGGCACTTTATCTCCTGCAAAAGCTGGGTGAACCCATAGCAGACGAGATCTTGAACGATGTTTGTGCGTCGTTTCAGGAAGCTATTGTGGATGTTCTTGTGGCTAAGTTGGCCCGTGCTGTGCAGAAGGAGGGTGCGACCGTCGCGGCAATCAGTGGTGGGGTGAGCTGTAACCCGCGTCTGTGTGATCGAGCCAAGGAGGAAGCAGAGCGACATGGAATTGAACTGCGCCTGCCGGTGCTGTCCCATTCGACTGATAACGCGGCCATGATTGCTTATGCCGCGGTTTGTCGCCGCGCCGCAGGGATTCCCGCCAGCAGTTTCAATTCGGATATCGATCCAAACTTAAAACTAGCCTGAATCTTTCCCGCAAG
>PKCI01000190.1 GCA_002862135.1 Verrucomicrobiota bacterium
GACTTTGACGTAGCCGAACAGAAGGCCGAGTAAAAAGAGGAAACCTACGAAGCCAATGCTAGATCCAATCGCAGCACCTGTCCATACCATCTCGCTGGCTGACAACTCCTTGTAGATCATCAAACCCAATCCCCCCCCAACAACACCGACGATCAGGAGCGCGATGAATGAGAAAATAAGCGTCCAAACAAAGAGCGAATTGCCCTCGGATCGGTATTCCTTCCACGGCTGCCCCACCAGAGCTCTATTATTGATCACGTTGTCAAGAAACATAAGTTTACCGCGTGACTGCACCCAGGTGAGCAAGACAACAACAACGATCACAATCGCGGCAATGATAGCCCCGACACCAAATACGACCTCTATATTCGCCTGAACCCAGCTAAAGCCTTCATTGAAAAATTCCTCGACTTCCGGTTCGCTCCCCGCGTCGGATAAATCTCCGGTCCCACCGCTTCCTCCACCACCTGAATTCGCCTCAACGAGGGTCGCCAACCACGCGGTGAATCCCAGAACGAACCATTTCCCGATATCAAAAGGGTTGAAAAGAATCTGCTTCATCCGCCACCACGATATTGAGGTGGGAACTGTGAATCCGATATTGGGCCGTTCCATTAATTGGATGATAGCTCAACACAACCATCATCCCATGAAAAAGTATTAACGACTTTCTAATCCCTCCGCTGAACAGCGAAAGGCGATCAAGGCGTCCCCTACCTTCGCTTGACCTGGAGGTGAGATTACCGATGTTCAAATTTATAACAATCCTCCATCGCCAATCAACCGCGCCTTGTGCGCGATCATTCCAGAAGCTGTTTTTCTCTCCAGCTCGACCGCTGCTGACGACCAAAAAGTCATCTGCTTTGTTTCTGATAAGACCTCCCATGGATTCGGCAAACATGAACACGCGGCGGATTGTCGTTTCATCGGTCAGTGGCTGACTCTGGCCTATCCAGACCAGTTTATTGAACCCCGCTACTCGGTCGACTGGCCGACTGATCCCGATAATTTCTTCATGGATGCTGACTCGGTTGTATTCTTCTGCATCGGAAAAGACCGCCACCTTATCCACAATCGCGTTCCCGAATTCCACAAGGTTATGCGAACAGGAGCGGGACTGTCGCCTTCACTTACGCTGTCCATGTTAACATCGGCCCATCAGGCAAAGGCATAGTTGCCTGGATGGGAGAATACTTCGAAGACAACTGGACTGTGAATCCACAGTGGATCGCCGGCTTCAATAGCTTTGCAGACCACCCTGCCGCCAGCGGGCTCAAACTCTTCGAAGTCGACGACGAGTGGTATTTCCACATGCGCTTTGTCGGCGATGAAAAAGGAATCACTCCAATCCTCTCTACCGCCCCACCAGAATCGACCATGGAACGCGAGGATGGTCCGGTCTCCGGCAATCCCGCCGCACGCGACGCTGTAGCGGCTGGCAAACCACAACATGTCGCCTTGGCTTACCAGCGTGGGGAAGACTACAGCGACGGACGTGGTTTCGGATTTAAATGACTCCAATTCCATTGGAACTTTGAGGACGATAATTTCCGGAAGACTGCTCTGAACGGAATATCGAATCGCCGAGGCCAACCCGTAGCTCCCTCGAAGCGAATATCGTTCAATATGGTGGGGAGCAGGACAAGAACGCTCCTCCAAAGCGGAAGAAAAAGGCAAAGTAGATGGCCACTCAGTCCCGGAAGACAACCTTCCGGGACAACATTTCTTCATTGTCGAAGCGGAACCACGCACGGAACTTTCGACCCTCAAGCATTTCCGGCAGCCAGTACTGGTCATCGGCCCACATTCGGTCGTAGGGCACCTCATCAAAGGCAAACCATTCCGGCTTGGCCTCACGAGTTTCGGTTGGCACCCCTTCGAACCCTTCGCTTCGGAAAACGGTGCAATACAGCTTGAGTCCGTCCACGAAATCAAAATGGAGATCCCCCATTTTCTCGAGGCTCAAGGGAGTCACCAGTAACTCTTCTTGAACTTCACGTACGGCCGCTTCGTAAGCGGTTTCGCCAGGTTCCAGCTTGCCTCCAGGCCCGTTAATCTTGCCAGCCCCCAGACCTGTTTTCTTGTGGATCAGTAGAACGTTTCGCTCCTGGACGATAAAGACCAGGTTAGCAACCATGTTAGGCTCCCACACCTCGGGAAATTCAGGTGAATCTGCAGCGCTGTCCATATCCTAGCTGTCTCCACCGTAGGCCTCCATGCCCTCACAGGTGCAGACCAAATTCCTGTCGCCATATACGTTGTCGATTCGGCCTACCGGCGGCCAGTATTTTGAGTCTTTAACCCAGTCGAGAGGGTAGGCCGCCTCCTCACGACTATAGCTGCGCTCCCAGTTAACAACTAGGAGCGCTTCAGACGTATGAGGAGCATTCTTTAACACATTATCCTCGCCGTCAGCGATACCGGCGGCAACTGCATCGATCTCACGATGGATTTGAATCATCGCCTCACAAAACCGATCGAGTTCAGCTTTTGACTCACTCTCGGTCGGCTCGATCATAAGCGTGCCAGGGACCGGCCAAGACATTGTCGGAGCATGGAAGCCGAAGTCGATGAGGCGCTTTGCCACATCCTCGACATCAATCCCAGCCTTCTCTTTAAAGCCTCGCAAATCGATGATGCACTCGTGAGCAACCCTTCCCGCGGTCCCTTGGTAAAGAACCGGGAAACACTCATCGAGTCGTGAAGCGATATAATTGGCATTCAGGATGGCGACCTCGGTCGCTTCTTTCAGACCCTGACCCATCATGGCGATATACATCCAGGAAATCGTCAGGATACTGGCACTGCCATACGGCGCGGCACTAACTGCGTGGGTTGATGCAGCCTCCCAATCCAGATGCCCGGGCAAATAGGGTGAAAGGTGCTCGGCAACACCGATAGGACCGACTCCCGGCCCCCCACCCCCGTGAGGAATACAGAAAGTTTTATGAAGATTAAGGTGACAGACATCGGCGCCAATTCTCCAGGGCGAACATAACCCTACCTGGGCATTCATGTTTGCGCCATCCATGTATACCTGGCCGCCGTTTTGATGAATCACCTCACAAATCGCAACCACGCTTTCTTCGAAAACTCCGTGAGTCGATGGATAAGTGATCATCAACGCACCAAGCTTTTTGGCATGCTCCTGCGCTTTACGCGAAACATCTTCAACATCGATGTTTCCGTCTTCATCACACGCCACCGGAACCACACGAAATCCAGCCATCACGGCACTTGCCGGATTTGTACCATGCGCAGACATCGGGATCAGGCAGACGTCTCTGTTAAAGTCACCCCGGCCCTCGTGGTAGCGACGAATCGCCAGCAAACCCGCGTATTCACCCTGCGAGCCCGCATTGGGTTGAACGCTCACCGAATGGAATCCGGTGATATCAGCGAGCCACTGTTCCAATTCCTCAATCATGGCGAGGTAGCCGCCCACCTGTTCTGCTGGAGCGAAAGGGTGCATGGAAGCCACGGTATCCCAACTGAGTGGCACCATTTCAGCCGTGGCGTTGAGCTTCATGGTGCATGAACCAAGCGGAATCATGCTTCGATTCAACGCGATGTCCTTTTTTTCCAGCCGACTGATGTAGCGAAGCATTTCAGTCTCGGTGTGATAACGATTGAAAACCGGCTGTCTCAGGAAATCACTTTCACGTCGCAAGGAATCCGGCAAACCTGCCGGACTCAATTCAGCTGGAATCTCAAAGTCGAACAGCTCAAAGGCCCTCACCCACTTCCCGGTATCATTGAGAATCTCATCGAACGAAACGCCGAGTTTACCGGGTAGATCTTCGCGAACATTGATTCCCTTTTCACGGCTGGCACTGATCAGCTCACTTCGCCTGCCCTCATCGACTTCTAGCACAACTGTATCGAACCGAGTCTCCCCGACCACGTCAATCCCCGCCTTACTGGCGGCTTCGGCAAATGCTCTCGCGACAGATGCGATCCGCTTCGCGATTCGACAAAGACCCTCTTTGCCGTGGTAGATCGCGTAAAATCCTGCCATCACTGCCAACAAAACCTGGGCAGTACAAATATTGGAGGTCGCTTTCTCACGTCGGATGTGTTGCTCACGCGTCTGAAGAGACAATCGAAGACCAGGCTTTCCCGATGGGTCCTGGGAGACTCCCACCAGCCTTCCAGGAAGACGGCGTTTCAGCCTATCCGAACAAGCCATGTAAGCCGCGTGGGGACCTCCATAGCCCAAGGGAACACCAAATCGCTGGGCAGATCCCACGACCAAATCAGCTCCCCACTCACCGGGAGGTTTTAAAAGGCACAATGAGAGAAGGTCCGCCACAACAATGGCCATTCCTTTCGCTTCGTGGCAGGCCGATACCACATCTGAGTAATCCTTCACTTCACCCTCGTTCCCGGGATATTGAAGGAGAACCCCAATGAGTTCATCTCCCGCTCCTTTAAAGTCGAAAGATTCCGGAGCTCCGATTTTCAACTCTATTCCAATAGGCTCAGCTCGTGTTTTGAGAACCTCAATGGTTTGTGAAAAGCAGTCTTCGCTGACAAAAAAAGTCTTACCTTTAGGGTTGGCCGCCGTCGCCAAAGCCATCGCTTCGGCCGCAGCGGTCCCTTCATCCAGCAGCGACGCATTGGCTACCGGCATCGCCGTCAGCTCGCAAATTAATGTCTGGTAGTTGAGCAGAGCTTCCAACCGCCCCTGAGAAATCTCTGCCTGATATGGAGTGTAAGCGGTGTACCAACCGGGATTCTCGAGGATGTTTCGCAGAATCACCGGCGGAGTGATTGTGCCGTAGTAGCCCCGCCCGATGAAACTGTCACAAACCTTGTTAGCAGAGAAGGTCGATCTCAGTCGGGCCAGTGCATCACTCTCATTGAGAGCGGGCGGAAGCGGCATAGGAGGCTTTTCAGTGAGAGCCGAAGGAACGACATCAGCCGTTAACTGGCTGATCGAATCATATCCCAGCGCCGCAAGCATCTCGGCTTGCTCCTTCGGTGAAGGTCCAAGGTGCCGTGACGCAAATGACGATTCGGATTCAGGAAATGGTGTCACGGTATGCAGCAGCGTTCATCAGACCTTCCACTTCACCGGAATTGGCCAGTTTGACCTTAAACATCCACCCCCCTCCGTAGGGGTCCTCGTTGACGGGCTCGGGTGCCTCGGCCAGTGCCTCGTTCACCTCCACGATCTCACCACTAACCGGTGCATAGATATCATTAGCGGCTTTGACTGATTCGATGACCGCAACCGCTTCGCCCTTACTGACGGTTCGTCCCACTTCCGGGAGTTCAAGATAGACAACATCGGTCAACTCAGCCTGAGCGTGATCACTGATTCCAACAGATGCAGCTTCAGGTGATGATGGATCAACCCATTCGTGGGAATCGGAGAAATAGAGGTCGTCGGGAACATTCATTGGCGGACTGAGCAACAATACAAAAACTACGCATCTAACAAATAGGTTTTATTAAATAAACGGTTTTTTCACAACGACAGCTGGAAAGATCCGGTCTCGAACAGCAACAGACAACTCGGTTCCCGGCCGGCACAGGTCCACATCGAGGTAAGCCATGCCGATGCCTTTGCCGAGCGAGGGGGACAACGAGCCACTGGAAAGATGACCCAGAATGCTCTCCCCGTCCGCGTCCCGAACCTCATACCCGTGCCGAACCGGCGGCGCCTTCCCAGTCATGGCGATTGCCGCCAGCTTCCGCTTCAAGCCGCCTGCCCGCTGGTAAGCGAGCACCTCGCGCCCCACAAAGTCACTGGGTTTATCGAGTTTTACGAAAAATCCGAGTCCTGCCTCCAGCGGGGTATGCTCCTCGTCCAGGTCAGAACCATTGAGAGGGTAACATTTCTCAAGGCGCAAAGTATCGCGCGCACCCAAACCGGCCGGAGTCACACCTTCGGCTATGAAACGATCAAACCAGCTCACAATGGTTTCAACCGGAGCGAAAAGCTCGAACCCATCTTCCCCGGTATAACCCGTTCCGCAGACGACGACACCGTCGTCGTATTCGACAATACCGTTGCGCTCCGGAAGGGCGCGCGCCGGTTCCATTTTATTCCACACCGCAACCACTTCCGGCCCTTGAACTGCGACAGCTCCAAATTCATCACTACGGTCTTTGAGTTCACACTCCTCACCGAGCCTGCTGATCAACCAGTTGTGATCTTTTTGAATCCGCGCCGCATTGACCACCAGAAAGAACCGCTCTTCGGAGAAACGATAGACAATCAGATCATCGATGACACCTCCGGAAGAATTGAGCATCAGGGTGTATTGACCTTGGCCGTCTACCAGCGAGGTAATGTCGTTCGTTAAAATACGGTTGAGCCATCTGACAACGCCTGGGCCAACGACCTCAAGCTCCCCCATGTGAGAGATGTCGAAAATCCCACCCTTTTCTCGAACCGCTTGGTGCTCAGCGATAATCCCGACGTATTGAATCGGCATATTCCATCCCGCGAAAGGTGCCATGCGGGCACCGAGTTGATGGTGGCGGTCATTGAGCGGAGAAAGTTTCATCACCTTGACCTTGAACGGGGCCGCCCGGAAGTCAACGCCGCTCGCTTTTCAGTTTGTCAAATTTTGTCACTTCCTGAAGTTGGCATTTGAATTCCGCCAATTTCTGACCACCTTCCACAATGATTCACGATTCCGGCAATCGGATCCTCGACCGCATGGAGGCTTCATTCGGGCGGCTCGCTCTGCCTCAGATTCTTCGCTGGATCGCCGGTTTTCAGGCCATGTCCTGGGGTTTGAGCCTGTTTTCCCGGGAATACCTAGAATTCATCGCCTTTGACCGTGGAGCTATTCTTTCCGGCCAGGTGTGGCGTCTTTTTTCCTGGGTTCTGAGTCCTGTTTTCGAGGGACAATCGCCGATCGCAATCTTCATCGTTTTGATCGCGCTGATGTTCATGTTCTTCATCAGCGACTCACTGGAAAATCACTGGGGAGCCTTCCGTCTCAACGTCTACGTGGTCTCAACGATCTTGTTACTAGCCATAGCCGGCTTCCTCCCCATGCACCCAGTTTTCCTTGGAATACTCAACGGAACTTTCTACTCGGTTATCTTTCTTGCTTTTGCCGCCTTGTTTCCAAATCACATCATTCACCTGATGATGATTATCCCAATCAAGGCGAAATGGCTCGGCTGGGCAAACATCCTCCTTCTTCTCGCTACGGTGCTTCGGAGCGATTTCTGGGTAGCACTTGCCGTGCTCATTGGCATGACGCCCTACCTGCTAACATTTGTCCCGGCCTTTGTATCGGGAGCCAGGCAAAGCAGTGAAGCCGCTGTGAGAAGACACAAGTTTCAAAAATCCGCCAGTTCGGAAGGCGAAGCTTTCCATGAGTGCGAGTCATGCGGTGCTACCGATGTGACTCATCCGGATCGCGACTTCCGGGTGACGGCGGACGGGCGCGAGTTGTGCAATGTATGCCGCGACGCCCTCGCTTACAAGAAGTGACCCCTCTCATGGATCGGCATACTTCGATTCGTAGATTTCGGGCTGGCGGTTTTGAATCACCCGATAGATCCCATAGCCAAGAAAGACGAGTGCCGCCACGCCGAGAGTCAGGTAGAAATAAGTCCAGCCCATCGTCAAATCGGTTTTTGCCATAAGAACATCGGAGGGAGCAGAACTGTGTTCGTCTTCGTCGACCATTAACACTCGAATTTCGTAGCTGGCAGCCGGGGCCAAACCTTTGATGGTCGCTTTGACCAATCGATTGATGCGCTCAAATTCGATGTCCTCGTGCGGCACCCACATGGGAACAGGTGCCCTGCCCCCGTCAGCCACGAACATCGCCAGCTTCTCAACTTCAAACCGACACAGTTCCGAGTCTCGTGGTGCCGTCCAGCCAACGACAAGGGAGTCACTCCTTGACTGAACCACCGTCAGATCCTCAGGTGATCTAAGGCCAGTCTTGAACTTCCTCTCCTTCAGGGGGAGCGCAACATGACCGGAAGGTGTCGTCATCGCTTCGACCGCTTCATCGGAAAGTTGTCGATGCCGGAGAAGATCCTCCGAGGAATTCGTTTGAAGGCTGACTTTTATGGAATCAGGAGGCATCGCTCCTGATGGCATCGATGAGTTGCCGAAATTTGGTGAAATGCCAATCGGCTCTGGCTCGGCGCGGGGCAAAGCTGCGCCTGGATTAAGGCGTAAACCATCAAGTTGAAATCTCCCCGTGTCCGGCGACACCACGGGGCTGGAATCTCCACCTTCCGGCTTGATCACATTGCCTAGCAAACGAATAGAGATGGACTGTCCGTTAGCCTGAACCTTCATATTGGCATCGACCACTCCGCGATAGTTACGGGGCGGATACAAGCCCAACGAGAGACCAATCTCGGACATCGAACCAAGACTGGGCCCCGGGTTGGTGAGGAGTTGGAAAGGCTCCGGAATGTGAAACTCAAGTGGCACAGACAGTCCGCCCTTATTGGTCACGATGATCTGGCGCTCGACCGCTTCCCCTCCCTGAACCTTGCCGAAATTGATGACTTCGGACGACAACGCGCCGGGCACGTTGACTGCGATTCGGCCGGGGACAACTTGCGCCACAACCTTTGCTTCCTGAACATACCCGGTCTTCAACCGGAATTGCACGGTTCCATCAAATGGAGCTGTATCGGTTTTCCACAGATTGATTGGAATCCGCGTTTCTTTCTGCGGAGCGAGAAGATACGCTTCTTTCAGGCTGCCTTTGAGCCGTGCGCTGGCATCAACACTGACCCGCAACGGTTTGTCACTGTGATTCATCATCAGTAGTTCCCCTTCGCGCTGATCGGTTTCCTCGTTCAAGACCAGTTCCACTTTCGGGGTGGTCAACTCGAAAGATGGCTTTCCAGTCCCCTCCAGTTTAGTCGTTCCCCGTTTACTGCGGCTAAATCCAAGAAAATAAGAAGTCTGGCCACTTAACTCCGGTCGAAACGCAACCTTGACAGTGCGCCTGCCGTTTGGACCGATCACCAGTTTGCCGTCAGAAGGCTCAAAAATATACCATGGAGGACCGACCATCAGTTGCCGCGAAAAGGTTCCGTCTCCACTGTTTACAACTACGATGTCCTTAACGGACTCGTCGCCGATCATGACTTCACCAAAGTCGATACCTTCGGTCACTACGATATCGGCCTTGTGGTCAACCAGACTGATATCATATCTCATAGCGGACGAATAACGCCCGCCCCGATAGCGCACCGCGAAAGCGAACGCGTCCTCTGTTGCTCCTGAGTTCGGGTCAGCGTAATAGGTCACTAATACCTTGTTCCTTTCACTTGGCTTGCTGACCATGGAGACAATTTTGCCTGCGGAGGGAAAAGTCCGAATTAGAAACTCAACGGTCGCGCCGGGAGTCTTAGACTCTGCCATGATCTCAAAAGTGACCTCATGCCCCTTTAGAGCCTCAATCTTGCCGGTTTTTGGCACGGGAACCCCAATCTCGTCAGGAGACTGGCCGGCTTGATTCTTCTTTCGATTGAAAAGACCACCTTCCCCGAATACCTGGGCTTGTGCCGGAAGGCACGTAATGATTAAGGACAGCGCGACCAATGCGGAGCAAAGGCCGAAGGCTGATCTTCCGTTTCGAAAGGAGCGCATCTTTGCTCGTAACGGTAGCGGGGTTACCGCTCCGGGTCAAAAGGAAGGAACTCTAATCTACACCCGCATCGAAACTTAATTGAGCGGGAACCCACGCAGCCTGCGACGCAGTAAGTCAAGAGCCAACCGGGTTATCCGCCGCTTGAAGCTGATGCGATCACTGGGGCTGAAACAACGCTTCACGAAGGTTTCTCCTCCTCGACTGGCAATTCCAAGATAAACTGTACCAACGGGCTTCTCCTCACTTCCTCCGTCCGGTCCAGCAATACCACTCACAGCAACGGCATGATCCGCACCACTAACGCGAAGGCAGCCCTCCGCCATTTCCTCAACTACAGGTCTGCTGACAGCGCCATGTTTGCGGATAAGCTCTGGATCGACACCCAGAATTGCTGTCTTGGATTCGTTGGAATACGTCACAAAACCCGAAAGCAACGCTCGGCTCGATCCGGAGACATTCGTGATGGAGCTTGCAATTTCACCGCCGGTACAGCTTTCCGCGGTCGCCACGGTTTCGTCACGGCCCGACAGCATGTCGACGAGGATCTTTTCGATTGGCTCTTCTGACTCTGCGATAATATCTTGACGGTAGATTTCGCGGACTCTCTCAGCGGCATTTTCTACAGCATCAGCCTGACCGATTAATCGGACGTCAACTTCGCCCAATCGAGCACAGTAACCAATTTCCAAGCTTTCATCCGCTTTAAAAAGCGGATCCAGTTGTCCAGCAATCACGGACTCCCCTACGCCGTAGATCTTAAAGTTGTGCCACACGCCGGCTTCATTGTTGCCGCCCCTGAAACCAGCAAGTTTCGGAAAGACGAGGTCTTTGAACATCGGCTTCAATTCCCGCGGAGGCCCGGGAAGAAGAAAAAGATGGGGCGAACCTCGGTCGTCCACAGCTGGAAGATAAAGACCGGGCGCGGTGCCATAGGGGTTGCTGAGCACTTCGGCACCATCAGGAACCATCGCCTGCCGGTCATTGGACTGATTGGGCGTTAATCCTCGCACTTTAAAAAAGGCATTAACCTCTTCCAGCACATCCTCTCTAAGCTGGAGGTCCAGTCCTAACATCGCCGCCACAATCTCGCGGGTTACATCATCACTGGTCGGTCCAAGGCCACCAGTGATTAAAATCACATCGGTCCGCGGAAACGCATCGACAAGCGCATCACGAATATCCTCGCCATCGGGTACCGTCACCTGGCGCTGCACCCGCAAGCCGAGCTTAAACAACTCCTGCCCAAAGTAGCAGGCGTGGGTGTTCACCACCTTCCCGAGCAACAACTCGGTTCCAGTATTGATGACTTCAATTCGCATCGCTTACTCCGAAACGTCCCCGGCGAGGAATCCCAACTCGACCCGCGGAGCGTCTGCCCAAAGATCTTCCAAGGCATAGAAGTCGCGCTTCTCTTCGTGGAAGATGTGAACCACCACATCCACATAATCGAGGACAAGCCAAAGGCTTGAGGCTTCACCTTCCGCAGAACGCGGGCTTTCTCCCGTTTCCTCCTGCGTATTGTGGCGCACATCCCGACTGACAGCCTTAAGGTGAGGCAATGAAGTCGCCGAACAGATAACGAAAAAATCGGCCAGGGACGAAATGCCGCGCAGATCGAGAACCTCTATCCGTTCGGCCTGAATTTCATTGGCGTGCTTGGCACAGTTGGTTGCAAGTGTAAGTGAGTCAGACACAACGGGGTTTGATTTACTGGAGTAACCTGTCGGTGATTGCGAGATTGGCAACGTCCAAATTCATACGCCACTCAGTGAGTCCTCGGCATATCAAAGCCGCTTCACCCGTATATTTCTCAGCCAGAAAGGGATCCCATGATCCTGAATCGTGATAAACCCTTCTGCGGCCAGCACCTTATCCTCAGGTTTTGCCTCAGCGAGATCAAAGTCCTGGATGGTGACACCGTTGAGGACGACTTCGAGGTGGTTCCCTTTCATGGAGACCTTCATCTTATTCCACTGCCCGGCCGGTTTGCCAGGATTGGCGGTTGCCCCCTTGGTTTTGATCACTCCCCCGAGATCGTGGGGCCCCATTTCATCGTCACTAAGGTCCTCGGAATCCTTGATCTGTACCTCAAATCCGCTATTCACTGGATCCGCCTGGTCCGATACCCGGAAATAGAACCCGGAGTTCCCTCCTTTTTCATGCTTATACTCAAACTCGCACTCAAAGTCGGAGTAGCTGTCCTTAAGCCAAACGTAGTGGTGATATCGTTTCCAGCCCTTCTCTCCTTCGCGCGGCTCGAGATAGAGAGATCCGTCCTCCTGAATCGACCAGTTTCCGTCGGTATCGATCATTGACAGATCTGCCCCATCAAAAATAGTGAGGAAACCTTCCGATTTATTCTCAGGATTCTGCGCGAGGATCGTTTCAGCCAAAAACGCGGTCAGAAAACAGGCAAGTGTGAACTTTTTCATATTTCTCAAGATAAGAAGATATTTTTCCATCGCAAGGTAGCGATAATGTGTCAGTTTTTCCAGTGTTCTCCATCACTATGCTAAATGAGATTTCTCCCCTTGGTAATTCTTAGCCTCGCCCTTCCCGTTTTTTCAGGTTTCGGTCAAGACGTCCCTGCAACACGCATTCTTGGGGAAGATATACCGAGTCAGAAAATCTTGGGCCAAGGCTCCCTGCAATCCGACGATTTACCTTCAACGCCACCCCCTAAGGGAATCCAGGGCGTGAAGGCTCCTCCCCTCGGAGTGAAAAGCTGGATCCAACTTCCTGAGGGCAAAGAAACTATCGATATTTCCGATTACCAGGGAAAGACGGTGGTAATGTTGCTCTTTCAAAATACATGCGAAGCCTGTCACAAGCGCGCCTTCCCGACTCTCAAGATGCTTGTCGAGAAATTTGGTGATCGAGAGCAACTCGCCTTTCTTGCCATCCAGACTCCTTTCGAAGACTTCTCTGACAACACCGAATCCAAGTTGCAATCCACCGCCGATGAGTTTGGTCTCAGCATTCCATTAGGTCATCTCGCCAAGACACCGGGTTTTTACTCCATAAACGCAGCCTACAAAACCGGCGGCACACCCTGGTGGATTATCGTCAACCCTGTCGGAATAGTCGATTACAACGGTTTCTACCTCAATCCTGACATCGCCGTGGACAACCTTGAGAAGATCCTCGCAGGTAATCCACCCGAGTAGTGACATCCAGCCAGTTACAGCCCAAGCGCTAATCTCTGTTAGTAGATTACGGTGAGCCCGAAATGGAGCTTACCGTCATTCACAAGGAGAGGGTTCACACCATAGTCTGAAAGCGTCCAACCATAGGAGGCACGGATAGTTCCATAGTTCCCCAGTCGACCAGTCACTCCGATGCCGCCACCGGTCAATGCTGGGCTTGATTCATCAGGACGCGGGCGACTTATGTCAAAAGCAGCCGTATCAAGAAAAACAAATAAGTTCCATGTGTCCTCAAGGTTGCCAAAGATTTCGAATGGCGGTGAAATAAGTTCTGCTGAACCAAGAAAACCAGAATCACCGCGGATTATACTTTCGTCAAAGCCTCGGACGGTCACATAACCACCTCCGAGAATTTGTTCAGTAGCGGGAAGGCGGTCAGTGGATACCTTGCCACTAGCTTGCATTCGAAACGTGAAATCACGAGGTAGTTTAGTGGTGCGATCAATCTTGCCGAACCCATACCAGTAGTCCGCCGTTGCTCCACTTCTAGAGGCTTGAAAGCTGGCATCAGTGTTGTGCTCAAACAAATCCCCCGGAGAGCCGACAATACCTGCTGTCACTCTTGTATATCCATAAGGATCGGGAAAGGCGAACTCATAACTTCCCTGGAACTGCCCGACTTGAATTTGACTGCTAAGCAGATCAGCCCCGCCAAAAATCAGACCGGTGTCGGTCGACTTATAGTCGAAGGCAAGAGTGACGTAGTGCCTCCAGGAACGGTTGAATTCTGGACGATCGAGTGGAATCCGGTAAGCCGCAGTTAGCTGCTTGCTAACCCCCTTGATACCGACTTCTACCCCGTCACGAGCCTCACTCAGCACATAGGAACCGCTTAAACGCAAGGTATGGCGCCAAGGGAGAAAAGCCTGATAAAACAGTGAATGCGCCTCGAGAAATTCAAAAGTTTCATCGGCGCCCAAGTTGTAGCCAAACGCGTGCTCACGCCCGAAGGGATTGCCGAGGTTAACACCGAACGAAAACTGGTTTCGCCCAATTGAATCTAATCCTGTATTCGCGAATCCCGCGTATGCCGTGATTTGATTTCGCTCCTCCACATCGAGAACAATGTCGGTCGTACCATCCTCTTCTCCTTTTTCGTAGACGACACTGATCTCGCGAATGGGATTCTCATTCAACCAGTCAAGATCAGCACTCAAGATGCGGTTATTGACCCGGTCGCCAGAATGCAGGCGAAACTGCTGTAAAATATAGTCTTCTTTTGTGATCACTGATCCTTTAACACTTCGATTACCTAAAAGAGCTTCTCGAACGACGACCTGAATCCGACCTTTTGTGATGTTTTGCTCGGGAAAATAGACGTCGACCAGCGGATAATCGCTTTCTCTCCAAGCGACAACAATGTCTTTTCCCAAGTCGCCCAGCGCCGCGATTGATACCTCCCTACTAAGGTAGGGTTTCAGGATAACCGATAAGTCCTCGGGGGCGGGTAATTCTGGGTCTATCATTAACGCCTCAACGCCAGGCGACGCGCTCATCGTAACCTTGTCATGATGGGAAACCAGCTCGATAGAGACAAAATCAACACCCAGCGGCGTCGTATCTCTCGCTGAATCATGTTCTCTTTGATCCTTGACTGAGCCTCTGCTCTGTCTCAAAGGATCGTCATCTAAGATCTCTTCTCGCTCTCTCTCCGCCCGCTCCAACGGGCGATTCTGGGCAATGAGATTTCCGCGGCAAAGAACGCAGAGGCCCAGCACAAGCAACAAAAGACGCATGATAGAGGGGTAAACCATAGACTAAAGAACGGCTTCAATCCTAGCCATCGAGTGCAGCCGCTAACTCAGAGAAGGATTCATTTCCAAGAATCCCAGCCATTAAAGCTAGGATTTCCGGCTCAACTGGTATCGGAACCGTCGAAATAGAAAGACCACCGTCCATTGAGGTAATTGGGATGGTTAGAGTTAACTCAAGGGCTTCGAAGAGCTCCGTAGCGGCTCCTACTCGGAGGTTTTCGACTAAAATCTGAGCAACATTCTCAGGAGGCAACTCAGCAAGATTCAAACTGGTAGCACCGTCCTGCATCGAAGCGACAAGTTGTCCCGCGAACCCAATCGCATTAGCGAGTTCTATCCATGCACCCGAATCCAGATTGGTGATCAAATCATCAATGACGATCACTGGAGGCAATCCTATCGAACCGTCGAGATTCAGCGAGGCTGTTCCCATAACACCAGCCCGCATCATGACTGCCTGTTTCAGCACCGTTGAAGAGGTAGTAGTTAAAGCTGAAAACGCCGCCGGACTGAGTGCAGTGCTCCCAGAAACGCCATTCTCCATTCTCCATCGTGGCTGGATCCGGGACCTCATTGTGTCTGGATCCGGGACCTCATTGTTACCCGGTATTTGGTCGCCAACTGTCGCTAATACCGTACCTAGCGTAGCCATTTCCTCGTTCGATAACGGGAGCTCAAAATTTACCTCTGAAATGGTCGATGTTCCGCCTGTGAGAAGGGTACCGCCACCAAAGTTACCCCCTAGGACATTGAGGGTATCGATCCCGGCCCCACCATCGAGAACATAGAACTTCCCATCGTCGGCCAGATTAACGTTATCATCGCCTGACCCTAACAAAAGCCCTATCGTTTCAATTCCACTGAAGCTATAGGTTGTACCTCGAGTCACCGCATTACCGGTAATGCTATAATTGGTATTCTCAGTCAGGTTACGATCATCCAGCAAAAACGTATCTGCGCCGGAATTACCGTCAAAACTGTCGACACTACCCTGGTTTTCGAAAAGGAAGCTGTCCTGGCCGGCCAACCCTCGCAACAATTCGAAATCGCTGAACGAATTGCCATTTAGCATACCCGTGTTCAACCCCGTGATCCGAAATTGGTTATTACCTTCGTTACCAGTCAAGGTATCGACCGCCGTCCCTCCAATCACCTCCTCAAGATTCACCACCCCGCCGACTTGAGTTGCATTATTTTGACTGAAATTTGCGCTCACTGGATCGGAAAAGCTGGAATAATCTAGAACGTCTCTACCGCTACCACCATCGAGAATTGCGACCGTTCCACCGGGCATCATAACGAATTGATCATCCCCTCCACCTCCAAAAATCGTCCCGGCAAACGGAGCATCTTCGTCGAGATTAATACCGAAAACATCATCACCATCTCCACCTGAAACCTGCTCGAACCCCTCAAACTGAACCCCTGCGAAAGTGAAGACCGTTTTCGCCTGGCCCGCCATTCCTCCAGAGTTATTGTTGCCCGTCACCACTGTTGAAACCACGATCTCATCATTTGCCGATGACCCGACCAGAATATCATCACCAACCACCGATCCCCCGACAACGCGATCAACGTTGGTGAAACTGACGCCCTCAAAATTAAACGTTCCTTCGACGTTTACCTCAATACCCGACGATCCGCCGATGAAATTCGCTCCGGGCGCATTGAGAGATTGCTTTAAGTCAATCGCAGAGTCTCCCGCCAGCGTGACCGGTTGTGAACTGCTGATTTGACCCTCAATTATCAGATTGAGTCCACTGAAACTAATGGGGCCAGAACTATTCACATCTCCCACATAGAGGGCGCTGTTATCCTTAATAAAAATCCCGCTTGAGGAAGGCGACTGGAATTGCCCCATCAAATTGGTATTCGACAAATCCAAGGACCCAGCCACGTCGTCCCCTGTTTCAAAAGATAGGTCACGACCGGTTAGATGAGAAAGCACCACATCCCCCCCGTAAGATCGAAGTTCGACGTCCGTTTGGGAACCACCATTAATGAGGAAATCGTTTGGACTGTGAGAACCATCCGGATCGTTGAACACAATGGCCTTCCCGGTTCCTTCCGCTTTTCCGGCAAGTTTGATTGTGCCTCCCGTATTCGATACTTGGGAAAGGTGACCGCTACTTGACAAAAACGCGAGGCCGTTGCCGTTTTCTCCGCCCGAGCGCGAGCGACCTTCAATCGAAATATCACCGTCACTTGAGCTGATCTGACTGCCGGAAATTGTCGTTCCGTCCCCGTTCGAATTTTCGCCAAAAATCTCGATATCACCCGCAATACTCGAAATAGTAGCGTCATTAATAAACGTTCCGCGCGGAGACGCTCCAGATCCGGTGCGGATAATAATTTCTCCCAGATTGGTAGAGAAAGTTGAGCCTTCGTTGGTGCCGCTATCAACGTTGCCGATCATCACTCTCTCCTCAGCATTGATCTCAAGAGAGCCTGAACCTTGAGCGTTGATGGTGACCGTCCCCAAGATGTCGATTTCGGAATTAGAAATAAATTGGAGTTTTGTAGGAGTGTTCCACTGAATGTCAATACCATTGAAAACCGTGATAGTTCCTGGCTCCCCCGGACCTGTCCCGCCAGGATTGGGGTCGGTCGTGATGATTACATTGTTGGTTACTAAGTTTGTGGAAATAGCCTGATTGGTAATCACAAGACCACTCGTTGGACCCTCATATTGATCCGGCACCACATCGATATTGGTAGGATCGATGAGCAATGTTCCAAAATGGCCGTTCACAGCCGAAGTGTCTCCCAGGTGGGTCACACTGGGGAACTCGACGGTTTGCTTGCCTGAAAGTTCAATGAATCCACCATTTCCACTCTGGCTACCACCCTGTGCCGAAGCAAATCCATCATAAAACAGTTCGTTTTCCGCGAAAGAGACCACCAACCCACCATCACCAACCCATCTCGCATCAGCACTCAGCATCGCTCCATTCCCGATCCGGGTCGAATTTGCATTCTGAAAAGCCTGCTCTTCACCCCAAATGCCTCCACCTATGCGTAGGTTACCGCCGCCGGTATCACCGTCGGCTAGGAGATGACTATTTTCCATCACCACGACTTTTTCACCGGTGACTAGAACCGATCCACCGACCCCGGCGACTCCCGAAACATCGACGGTGCCACCCACTTCGGCCAGACCCTCCGCTCCCCCATCAACAACGACGATCCCCCCATCACTCCCACGGGTGGCTTTAAGTGCCCCGGCGGATTGAACGCGCCCCCCTTCCGCCCTCAGAAAAATCTGTCCACCTTCAAGAGAAACCGACGTGGCAGCGACACGCCCTTCGTTCTTAATTGCCATCCCATAGACATTTCCACCATGCGCCTTGAGTTCGGCCACATTGGCGTCAATGACGCCTCGATTAACAACACCAGATTCTTTCTCACCTCCACTTGCCCCCCGAACGAAGATACGCTCAGATCCTGATTGGGCGATCAACACATCATTTCCCGCTGCCAAACCAACCATTCCCCGAGGGGCGCTGAGAGAACCCGCGTTCTCTATCTCTGCGGCAATTAAAAAGAGATCCCCATCGAGCGCGGAAATACTGCCCAAATTGACAATGGCTGACTGAGAAAGGCCCTGGAAATGTAGATCTCCCCCCTCCAGAAAGCCCTGATCATCAACTTCAAGGGTCGAGGCGGCAAAACCAGCGACATCAATGACACCTCCGCTGCCAATAAGAACTCCATTTGAATTGAGAAGAAAGACCCGGCCGTTCGCGAGAAGATTGCCATTGATGTAGGAGGGAGAAGCCCCTGTGACGCGGTTCAGCGTTGCCGAATCGGTGCCCGGATGGATGAACCGAGTCGTATCCCCCGTATCGATCGAAAACGAGTTCCAATTAATGATCCCGTTCGGAGTGGTCTGATGAATCTCGAGAACTTGCCCTTGGCTGATGAACGAAACATCGCCAGACTGAACCGCTGGTTGAGTAGGATTACCCACCACTGAGACGGATTGGAGACAAAGGGCGATCCCTAAGACTACGGCTCCGCTGAGCTTATCGATGGAAAAGGGAGGCTTCATCTGAGGCGTCCAGTAAGTCCTGAATTAGAAACTACTGATTTCCATCTTCCTCTTCGTCCGCGGGCGTGATTTCGACCTGCCCCTCCTTAACTTGGGCATACCCCTTGCCTTCGCTAACCACAACGGCGTAAAACGTTCCACGGGCCGCCGCCACTCCGCTAGGTGTTCGCACCTTAAAATCCAGTTCGCCGGCCGCGTTTGGTTTGATCAATGCTCCCAAGCTACCGTCTTTTAGATTGATCATCACATCAACCGGTTTGGAATTCTCGTTGACCGTTTCAATGACGACTTCAGAGTTTTCAGAAACCCGGATCGCAGATCTTGGAGTAATCACAATCACCGCCCTCGATTGGCCTCCAGTTTTCACTGTCCCACCGACTGCAACTTTATCTCCCTTTTTCAAAGGGGTGGCCGTTCCATCATCTGCAATGAACCGGACATCACCGACTGCCACCGTGACATCGCCACTCTCAGGTTCTGCCTGCACCCCAGAAGAAGAAAGGAAAGAAACCGCAGTGAGTGACAAGGCAGTGGTAATAATTGCTGGAATCTTCATTTTCACCCGGGGTCTAAACTTTGGTCAAGTATGGCCCCTCAAATCGAAATTACAACCTAATCAAGGCTGGTGCATTAAACGAATAAGCTTGTTAAACGATGCAAACTTTTTGAATCCTTATCCCGATTATGGCCCAGAAAGCAAAGCGCCGCGGACTTTTTACGCTACTCGCCGCTCCACCACTGATGGCTGCTCTGATGGCCACTTTCTGGTCCAGCGAGTTTGTCAGAGAGCTCGAAAACGTGACGGTTGACCGACGATTTCGGGCCCGGGCTGACACCGATCCTCTCCCGGATCCCCGCATCGCATTGATTGGTATTGGCGACCACTCACTTAAAATGGCGGGCCGTTGGGAAGAATGGACGCGAAGCATCCACGGAGCATTTGCCGATGCCTTGGGTGTACGCCCTCCCAAAATTCTCGCATTCGACCTTTTTTTCTCAGAAACCAGTCGCGATCCGTCCCACGACGAGGCATTTGCGTTCGCTCTTGAACTTCATCCAGGGGCGATCACAGGCATGAGAATCGACGAAACAACGGCCCGAATCACGAATGACCCGACGCCTCCCCCCTACCTGCAGGGCACTCGTCCCATCACCAATGTGATTGGCGACACATCCACCATGCTTCACGGCACTCGAGCAAACGCTCCGATTAAATCGCTCGCTGAAGTTGCCTGGACGGGATTCGTTAATTGCCCAGCTTCAAAATCGGATGGAATGAGGCGGGTGATTCCACTGGTAGGAATGGTGCAGGACACGATTTACCCTTCGCTGGTTCTCCAGATTCTAATGCAACTCGAAGAGACCTCTTCAGAGGAGGTCGAAGTCATCATGGGAGAATCAATCAAGGTGCCCAAATTAGACGGGGGACTCTGGGAAATTCCCATTGATGAAACGGGCGCTATGGCGATCAACTACCGCAACACAGCGTTACTCGAAATCACCGACTACGTTGCGACAATGGGAGAATTGGGCGGCTATGAACGGACCGGGATTTGGCCGGACGGGTATCCTCCACTGATCGATCAAATTGTCATCATCGGCCAGAGCGCTGAAGGGCTGCAGGATCTGGGACCAACTCCCTACAGTCCTAGAGATCCCTTGTTCCGAATACAAGCCACCGCGCTCAATAACATCCTCCAGGGAGACTTTATCTCCCATGCGCCCAAGGGCCTCTCCATTGGAATCTGGCTACTGGTAGCCTCGTTGACTCTTTTCCTGCTGCGCAAAGCGCCGGTCACTCTCGATATGATCGTTCCCTTTCTTGTCGTAGCCGCTTATGGGACCGTCTCTTTCTACATCTTTGAGCAGAAGTCATTGATCCTGCCATTTGTCCTACCTGTCGCGGGCTTCATCCTGATTCACACCATTACTATTGGTGACCGACTCATCGCTGAACTGCAGGAAAAACGCTACATTAAGGGTGTCTTCGGCTCTTACGTTTCCCCCGAGGTCGTCGACCAGATCGTCGACTCTGGGGAGTTCCCCGAACTGGGCGGCGAGGAAGTTGATATCTCTATCCTTTTCAGTGACATACAGGGATTTTCCACGTTTTCAGAGCAGCTCTCTCCAGTCGAACTCGTCGATCTGATGGTGGAGTATCTCTCCGCCATGACCGAAATCATCACCGAAGATGGTGGCACTCTCGACAAATACATCGGCGATGCAATCGATGCCATGTATGGCGCTCCCCTTCCTCTTGATGACCACGCCTATCTCGCGGTCGTTTCAACCATCCGCATGCAAAACAAGCAGGCTGAGCTTCGCGAAAAATGGACCGCCGAAAACCGCAAACAGCTCATCCGCCACATGAGCACCCGCATCGGCCTCAACACCGGCCCTGCGGTTGTCGGCAACATGGGTTCGGTCACGCGCTTCAACTACACCATGATGGGTGACAGCGTGAACCTGGCTGCCCGCTGCGAATCCGGCGCAAAGAGCTTCGGTGTCTACACCATGATCACCGATGAAACGCGCAAGGCAGCCGAAGCCTCGCACCAGGACGTTCTCTATCGCTACCTCGACCAGATCGTGGTCCAGGGACGCACTCTTCCCGTTAAGGTGCACGAGGTGATCGGTTTCCTTAGTGATCAGACGCAGAAAACAAGGGACTGTATCGAGCTCTACACCAACGGCTTTGGCCACTACCTCAAGATGGAATGGGGCAAAGCTCTCGAGTGCTTTGAAAAGTCATCACCCCTCGAACTGCACCAACCCGAACGGGATGCAGGAGTCAAAACCAACCCGTCCCGGATCATGATCGATCGATGTTCTTACATGAAGTCCTCCCCTCCAGCCCCTGATTGGGACGGTGTTTACCAGATGAAGTCAAAGTAGCCTGTTAAAAACAAAAACCGGGCGCCCCTTTCGGAACGCCCGGTCTGAAAGTTAGATCCGGATCGTGAATCCAACGCGATCCGGGATCTCGAAACATGATTACATCATGCCACCCATGCCGTGGTCATGGGAGTGAGCTTCACCAGCAGCCTCGGGCTCCGGGAGATCGGAGATGAGACACTCAGTGGTGAGAAGCAGACCGGAGATAGAAGCGGCGTTCTGAAGAGCGCTGCGAGTCACCTTGGTCGGGTCGACCACCCCACCAGCTACGAGATCTTCGTAGGTGTCGCTAGCGACGTTATAACCAATGTTACCGGACTCGTTCTTCACGTGCTCAACAATGAGGGCACCTTCGCGGCCTGCGTTTGCGGAGAGCTGGCGAAGCGGAGCTTCGATAGCGCGCATGATGATGTCAGCACCAGTAGCTTCATCACCTTCGAGGCCGAGGTCCCCGACACCACCTTGGGCGCGGATGAGAGCAGTACCACCACCGGGGACGATTCCTTCTTCAACAGCAGCGCGGGTCGCGTGGAGGGCGTCCTCAACACGAGCCTTCTTCTCTTTCATCTCGGTCTCGGTAGCAGCACCAACGTTGATCACTGCAACACCACCGGCGAGCTTGGCAAGACGCTCCTGGAGCTTCTCACGGTCGTAGTCGGAAGTGGTTTCTTCGATCTGGCGACGAATCTGGGAGACACGGCCGCTGATAGCTTCGCTGCCGCCGGCACCTTCAATGATGGTAGTCTCTTCTTTCGTGATCTTGACGGACTTGGCAGAACCAAGGTCTTCCATGGTCACGTTCTCAAGCTTGATACCGAGGTCATCAGTAATGACGCGGCCACCAGTGAGGATCGCGATGTCTTCGAGCATGGCCTTACGACGATCGCCGAAGCCCGGTGCCTTAACAGCAGCAACATTCAGGGTGCCGCGAATCTTGTTCACCACGAGAGTCGCAAGAGCTTCGCCTTCGACATCCTCAGCAATGATGAGAAACGGCTTGCCGCTCTGAGCCACTTTCTCAAGGAGAGGAAGCATGTCCTTCAGGTTGGAGATCTTCTTCTCGTGGATGAGAATAAGAACGTCGTCAAGGTCAGCTACCATTCCCTCGGTGTCAGTCACCATGTAGGGAGAAAGGTAACCCTTGTCGAACTGCATACCTTCAACCACGTCAAGAGTGGTTTCGATACCCTTGGCTTCCTCGACAGTGATGGTGCCGTCTTTGCCAACCTTGTCCATAGCGTCGGCGATGATCTCGCCAATCTCTTTGTCCCAGTTGGCGGAAACGGTCGCAACCTGTGCGATTTCCTTGGTGTCAGTCACCTCGGTAGAGATCTTCTGGAGTTCACCAACGAGGGCTTCTGCCGCCTTGAGGATACCGCGCTGAAGGCTGGTGGGGTTAGCACCGGCAGTCACGTTGCGGAGACCTTCACTGTAGATCGCTTCCGCCAGAACGGTAGCTGTTGTGGTTCCGTCACCAGCGATGTCGGAAGTTTTGGAGGAAACCTCCTTAATGAGCTGAGCGCCCATGTTTTCGTAGGGGTTGTCGAGCTCGATTTCCTTGGCCACAGTCACACCGTCCTTGGTGATCGTGGGGCTGCCGAATTTCTTATCGAGAATGACGTTACGTCCTGCAGGTCCTAGGGTCGCCTTGACCGCACGCGCAAGCTTCTGTGCGCCGGCAAGGAGAGCATGACGTGCTTCTTCGTCGAATGACAATTGTTTAGCCATGTTATTCTATTTGGTTTTTTGTTAGTTTAAATTCAATAGGGTTGAGTCAGTCAACTAACCCTGTTGGGTGTTAGGAGAGAATACCGAGGATATCGCTTTCGTTGACGATGACGCACTCGTCGCCGCCCACTTTGACTTCGGTGCCGCCGTATTTGGAGATGAGCACCTGGTCGCCCACAGCGACAGAAAACTCGACAACTTCGCCGTCATCAGTTTTTCCGTTTCCAAGTGCAACAACCTCAGCTTCCTGAGGTTTCTCTTTGGCAGTGTCGGGGAGGAAGATACCGCCTTCAGACTTCTGCTCTTCGGGCTCAATACGCTTCACGAGAACGCGAGTTCCGAGAGGTGTGATGTTAGTTGCCATTATTGTTGGTTAGGTTTGTTTTGGTTTTGGTTTTGGTTTAAATTCCGAAGTTCGTTGGGCACGCCTCTGGCAGGATTTGCTTCAGGAGCGGGCCGACGACCCCCGGAATTAAGAGCCCAGCACCCCTAATGGAGACGCAAGGCAAATTGGTTCATTTACTTGCCTTCGCTGACCTCTTCAAATTCCGCATCTACGACATTTCCTTTGGCCTGTTTGGGCTCGCCGGAATCCTCCTCTGCAGACCCGTTACCGGCAGATCCGGCTCCAGAACCTGCAGCGGCGGCAGCGGCAGCGGCAGCGGGATCCATACCGGCAGCACCGGCTGCCTGTTGAGCGGCAGCGGCCAACTCGCCAAACTTGTTCTGCAGAGCATCAGAAGCCGCCTTGATCTTCCCATTGTCGTCACCCTTGAGGGCTTCTTCAACGTCTGCAACGAGCGGCTCGATCTCAGACTTGGCTTCAGCCGGGAGTTGGTCACCAAGTTCCTCGAGCTGCTTTTTCACGGTGTACACCGCGTTATCAGCCGTATTACGGACCTCGATACCCTCTGCCTTTTCCTTGTCAGCATCGGCATACTGCTCGGCTTCCTGCTTGGCCTTTTCGATTTCGTCATCGCTGAGGCCGGATGAGCCTTCGATGGAAATATTCTGTTCTTTACCGGTCTCCTTGTCTTTGGCGGACACCTTGAGGATACCGTTACGGTCGATGTCAAAGGTCACCTCGATCTGAGGCACACCGCGGGGAGCGGAGTTGATTCCGTCGAGGCGGAAGTTACCGAGCATCTTGTTGTCGGAAACCATCTTGCGCTCACCCTGGCAGACCACAATGTCCACGGAAGGCTGGTTATCAGCTGCCGTGGAGAACACTTGGGACTTCTTAGCCGGGATGGTCGTGTTGCGCTCAATCATCGGAGTGGCGATACCGCCCATAGTCTCGATGGAGAGTGACAGAGGAGTCACGTCGAGAAGCACCACGTCTCCGAGCGTCGGGTCTTTGGCAAGAACGCCGCCCTGAATCGCAGCGCCAACGGCAACCACTTCATCAGGATTTACTCCCTGATGGGGGTCTTTACCGGCCAGCTTTTTGGCAGTCTCGACCACCTTGGGCATCCGGGTCATACCACCCACGAGCACCAACTCATCGATGTCACCGGCAGAAACGTTAGCTTCCTTGAGACATGCCGTCACAGGGCTCTTTGTGCGCTCAAAAAGGCTGTCGGTCATCTGCTCCAGCTGTGCGCGAGTCAGTGTCTGCTGGATGTGCTTAGGACCACTCTGGTCGGCCGTGATGAATGGCAGGTTAATTTCGTAGTTCTGGGCAGACGAAAGCGCGATCTTGGCTTTTTCAGCTTCCTCCTTGATGCGCTGGAGCGCGTCAGGCTGACCGTTTAGGTCGATGGAGGTGTCAGACTGAAACTGATCCACGATAGATGCGATGATGGCATTATCCCAGTCATCACCACCAAGCTGCGTGTCACCGTCAGTCGCGAGTACTTCGAAAAAGCCCTCGTCGATTTCGAGGACGGAGATATCGAAAGTACCGCCACCGAGGTCATACACGGCGATTTTCTCTTCCCCCTCTTTTTCAAGGCCGTAGGCAAGAGCCGCTGCGGTAGGCTCGTTGACAATACGCTTCACATCAAGTCCGGCGATCTCACCAGCCGCCTTGGTGGCGTTACGCTGAGAATCGTTGAAGTAAGCCGGGACCGTAATCACTGCCTCAGTGATGGTTTCACCGAGCTTGGACTCAGCGTCAGCCTTTAACTTACTCAGGACCATCGCAGAAATTTCCTGGGGGCTGTAGGTCTTGGTCTCGCCACCAACATCCACTTGGATGTGAGCATCACCATTGCTAGCCTTCACGATTTCGTAAGGCGTCTTCTTCTCTTCTTCTGAAAGTTCTTCGAACTTACGTCCAATCAACCGCTTCGCAGAGAAGATAGTGTTTTTCGGGTTGGTAATGGCCTGGCGCTTGGCTGCTTGGCCAACGAGGCGCTCACCGTCTTTGCTGAATGCCACCACAGAGGGAGTGGTGCGGGCACCTTCGGCATTCTCGAGAACCACCGGCTGGCCGCCTTCCATAACGGACATACACGAATTCGTGGTTCCGAGGTCAATTCCAAGAATTTTACTCATAATTTGCTTTTTTCCTTTCGTGCCGAACGGGATCGGCGGGTTTTCCACAGCCTCTGAGAGGGTTGAATCTCGAATGGAGGCCGTTATTTCGCGTGACGCTCTCTACTGCAATCGACATGCCAATCGCCTCAATACAGTCTCAAAACGTTTAAAATAAGCTAGTTACAGAAAACTCTTGAGCGTATCTCAATCAACATTTTTACGAATATTGAGCCCAAATGGCACAGAAACGGTCATTTTGGCGCGTCAAAATGACACAGTGCGGCAAAATAAGCAGCACTCCTCAATGGAAGATGAAAGGCACTTCCATGGACTCGAAGGCTGACTTTTGCTCAGCCATGTAGCGCTCGGCGAGCTCGTCGAACTTTCCGGCTTCACGATAGTCCTTCAGAAAATCATTCACTTGAGCCTTTAGCGCCTCATCTTCCTGTCTCAGGCCCACCGCCCAGGTCTCTTCCCTGATCGGGTTCAGAATCGGGCGAGTCTTGTCTTCGTTCTGCTTCCAGAACTGGTAAATCGAGATCTGGTCATAGATAAAGACATCCGCTTTCCCCTGCACTACTTCGAGTGCGCAAGCAGCTGCTTCATCCAGCTTGATCAGTTCAATTCCCTCAAGGTTAGAGGTTGCCCACTGATGACCCGTCGTCGCCATCTTCACAGCAACCCTTGTTTCCCCTGGCACAAAATCCCCCACCGACTGGATTGGCGAATCCTTCGCCACCAGCATACAGAGACCATTCGTCACGTATCCGTCGGAGAAAGCAATCGCCTTCTCCCGCTCAGGGGTTCGCGTCATCGAGGAGATGATAAGGTCAATCTTTCCCGACTGGAGTGCCGGTATGATTCCACTCCATTCGACGTCTCGAATCTCTAGCTCCTTCCCAACCGATTCGGCCAGCCCTTCAGCCATCCGAACGCTGATTCCATCGGGCTGATTGTCAGGGCCGCGCATCTCGAATGGCGGGTAAGCCAACTCCATCCCCACCACCAAAGTCGAATCGTCCTTGTTACAGGAACTCAAGCAAATTGAGGCCAGAAGCGCGATGGATAGCCAGCGAAGCAATTTCATGACGCACATCTTTGCGCCGCTCTTCTGAAACTCAAGGTGTTTGACTATCTTTTGAATCAAATCCAGCGTGTAGGTAGTTTCAGATGCGAGAACGACTCATTGAGATCCTTGGCAAAACTTCGGACCCTGAAGCAGTCGCCTGGTTACAGCAGACGGTCGATGAACAGGGAAAAAGCTTCCAGCAACGGCCGTTCTACTACGCGTTCAGTGGAGTTTCACGCCGTTTCGACAAGAAGGCGACCACCGATGCCGGGGTTGGCCAGCTCACTTTCCTCTCTAAAACGGCTCCCGGTTTCACTGTCGCAGGCTGGGACGAATTCCGCCTCGCCCGCGTCATCTTGCTCACGGTCCTCGCTGAACAGGAGAAAGACATCTTTCTGGAAAATCTGAAAGCGCTCATCGGAACAGCCGACCTTCGCGAGCAAGTCGCCATTTTCTCTGCCTTCCCCCTGCTTCCTCATCCCGCAGCACTGGTTGAATTCGCCACAGACGGCCTACGTTCTAACATCATCGATATCTTCGATTCCATTTCACTGAACAACCCTTTCGCCTCGGAGAATTTTACTGACGAAGCCTGGAATCAAATGGTGCTCAAAGCTATCTTCATCACCCGCCCGCTCTATCGCATCGTGGGTCACGGGGAACGCACCAACTTGGCTCTTGCTGAAGCCATTTCCGATCTCGCTCACGAACGCTGGGCGGCCGGCCGCACGATTACTCCGGAAGCGTGGCGCAGTTGCACCAATTTCCTAGACGAAAGAATTTCCGGCGATATTGCCAAAATGGCAGGCAGCAGCGAAGCCAACGACCGCTCCGCCGCGGCATTGGTTGTCTCCACAGCTGAAGGCAAGCTGGATTCTCTCAAGGACCGCCTTTCCAAGGAGATCGCCGCCATCGAATCCGGCGAACTCACCTGGCATTCTCTCGGTCAGACCGTGGAAGAGCAACTTATCCGTAAAAGTTTAACCTAACCCCCACCCGACTTCCCTATGCGATTCTTCGATTCCCATGTCCACATGGTCTCCCGCACCACGGACGACTATCAGCGAATGGCTGCCGCCGGCGTCACCGCAATCATCGAACCCTCCTTCTGGCAAGGACAGCCGAGAACAGAGCCTGGCACTTTCAAGGACTACTTCAACTCACTGATCGGCTTCGAACGGTTTCGAGCGAGCCAATTCGGTATCAAGCACTACTGCACCATCGGACTGAACCCGAAGGAGGCGAACAACGAGAAACTCGCTGAAGCCGTCCTCGAATTGATGCCGCTTTACATCTGCAAGGAGGGCGTCGTCGGCATTGGCGAGATCGGCTACGACGATCAAACCAAGGCGGAGGAGAAATACCTCATCAAGCAGGCCGAGCTCGCTCTGGAGGCAGACCTGCCGATCCAAATCCACACGCCTCATCGCGACAAAAAGAAAGGCACCATCCGCACCATGGACGTGCTCGAAGATGTCGGGATTGATCCCTCCAAGGTCATTATCGATCACAACAACGAGGAAACGGTTAAAGAAGTGCTCGATCGTGGTTACTGGACCGCTTTCACCATCTACCCCCACACCAAGCTCGGAAATCAGCGCATGGTTGAACTGATGCTCGAATACGGTGGTGAGAACATCGTCATCGACAGTGCCGCCGACTGGGGCATCAGCGACCCTCTCGCCGTTCCCAAGACAGCAGCCCTGATGAAAGAGCGTGGCATCAGCCTCGAAGAGATTGAGCAGGTCACCTACCACAACCCTCTGAAGGCCTACGGCCAGAGCGGTCAGGTCGAGGAGTCCGATTGGGATGATTCCGAAGGCATTGATCCCGCCGCGCTTTTCGAGGGCAACACGCTTCTCCGGGGGGGCATGGATGTTGAGACGGCGATGTCTCAATACACCATCGAATAACAGTGGTGCACCCGCTTAAATTCTCCTGCCACTCCAAAGGTAAAGGTTCCTGACCGAAATGCTCTGCTCTTCCGGCTATCGAACCCCGCTCCTAGCGGGTGGTCGGCGGCAGCGCGGGAGATTCCGGCGTGGAAGTCTTCCGTACGCTCAGGTCCGACGTAGAATCGACTGCCAGAAAGCTCAACTCGGGCTTCCTCTGCGAGTCGGGCCTCGTTAAGAACTTCTGGAGATTCCTGCGATGGTTCGCGGTCAAGCTGCGAGCGGGTCGTCTTGGGTTGTTCATCGGTAGTAACCCTACCCTCTGTAGTTTTACCCGTCAATGTCGAGGGAGCGAACTTCACCCGACTCGACTGTCTGGTAATCTCGGAGAGACACTCAACATCAGGAGGAAGTCGGCAGTTATCATCGCTTCGAATTACAGCTGAATTTTGCCACATGCCTGTCATCCTGACAATCCTATCTCAGTTCTCGATTCGGATAGCCATCCACTTGCCTGCATTGACACCGGAGGCCCCCATGATCAATATAATCTCAACATTAACACTGCCTTGATACCGGTCAGCGCCGGATTTGCTATGAAACTTGCTCGCATTCTGACCCTCGTGCCTGTGGCTTTTCTCTCCCTTTCCTTGATAAGCTGCTCGGCCGTCAAGAAAGAGAAAGACAGCCAGAGCAGCCTGCTCGGTGAACTCCGCGCCGGAGAATCCGACGAAGTTACTGTCAAGCGGTTGAAAGAACTGGCGAGCCTACCGAATGCCACTCTACCACCTTATCAATCCAGCGATAATGCTGAACCGGAATTCACCACGGCGACTCCTCCGCCGTCGTCATGGGCCGATAGCGAATCCATTTCGAGAACTGTTTATCCTGGAGACATTTTCAGTGAACAGTCTGGTCCCGTTCTAAGGAAAGTAGTAAGTATTGCCGACTCCCTTCCCGATAAAGCTCGTGAAAGATGGCTCAGAGATATTGGAAAAGCGAAACAACGCCGTATTCCACTAACGCTCAATGCTGCCGAACTGGCCAGGCTTCAGGGGGAAGCCGGTGAAGATGTCGCGCTCCCGACACGCAGTGTTGCCTTGGATTTCAGAACCGTTCAATGGTCTCCTGCTTCGCCCATTCTCGAGAGTCACCTCGCATCGATTTCTCTCGGCACACCTCCTGCTAGTCTCAGCGAGGGTGCCGATATCAGTCGGCTGGCTAATTCGCTTTCTGATGTCAAACATCGCCTCAAGAGCGGTGAGAAACTTTTCATCATTACCAGCGTCACGGAATCTGACGTCGTAGAAGCAAGCTATCCCGGGGCACCCCTAGGACAGCGTGATGCTGACCTCATCCTGAATGCTTTCAGCAGTCTCTACCCCCATCTCGACCGCCTCTCCGCCGAGAAAACCGGAGACTACGTGGCTGTGACACGCCTACCGTCGATCTACTGGGAGTTTGAGGTTCGGGAACTCAAATTTGATGGAGACCGCATTGTCATCATCGACCGAGAGCCTTTAGCCCGAAACTGAACCGCGTTGCTTGACAGTCCTTCAACAGATGGGACCTGTCGAAGGTCAATTCTCTCACGTCTTATGCAACGTTTGATAAACGAGTTCATCGGCACTTTTTTTCTGATCTTCACCATTTGCGTGGCGGCGGTTTATGGAAAAGCAGGTGACTATGCCCCTCTCGCCATCGGAACAGTCCTTGTCGCTGTCGTTTACGCGGGCGGCCATATCTCCAGGGCTCACTACAATCCCGCTGTGAGCCTCGCGTTCCTGATTCGCGGTTGCTATATCTCAGTGAAGGAGATGTTCAGCTTTATGGGTGTGCAGTTTCTCGGGGCGATCCTTGCGGCACTCCTGGCAGCTTATTGCTTCAAAGGGGAGATAAAGGTGAGCGCTGCGGAAATATCCATCGCCCCGGCACTCGTCGGTGAATTTCTGTTTACCTTCTTGTTAGTCTGGGTGATTATGAACGTGGCCACAGCCAAAGCGACCACAGGTAATCAGTTTTACGGTATCGCTATTGGCTTCACAGTGATCGCTGCAATTTACTCTGTTGGTGACATCTCGCTCGCCGTGCTCAACCCAGCGGTCGCTGTCGCGTTGACTATGGCAGGAAAACTCAGCCTCGGTCAGATCTGGATTCCGATCGTGGGAAGCATCTCGGGATCAGTAGCCGCAGTGGTTATCTTCAACCACTCAAACCCCTCCGAAAAATGCTCAACCTCCGGCGAATCAAGCTGCCGGCCGATTGACGACGAATAGAAAGACTTGGGCTTACTCAAAGCCAAACTTCTTCATTTTCGGGGTGATAACTACCCTACAATAAGGGTTCTTGTCCTTGTTGAGTCGGTAGTAATCTTGGTGGTAGTCTTCAGCCTCCCAAAAGGTAGAAGCGGCAGTGATCTCGGTCACAGCCGGATCTTCATAGGCGCCGCTGGCGTCGAGCGCCTTTTTAGACTTCTCTGCGAGGTTCTTCTGCTCAGGACTGTGGTAAAAGATGGCAGAGCGATACTGAGGCCCTCGATCGGCTCCCTGCTGGTTGAGTGTCGTCGGATCATGAGCCTGCCAGAAGATGTCGAGAACCTCTTCGAATGAGATTATCGTTTTGTCGTAAGTCACCTGAATCACTTCAGCGTGACCGGTCGTCTTGGTGCAGATTTGTTCGTAGGTCGGATTTTCAACATGTCCCCCCATGTAGCCTGACACTACATCAACAACTCCGTCGATTCGCTCAAGCACCGCCTCAGTGCACCAGAAGCACCCGCCCCCGATCGTCGCGATTTCATGGTTTTTAGAATCACTCATCTTTTCTTCCCGGGAGTGAGTTACGTTTTGGCTGCCAGCTAAGGTTTTTGAAGTTTCGTCGGCATTTACAGACACAGCAACTATTCCTGCAAGGGCAATTCCGACAGTCAAGGGGAGATAAGAAAAACAGGTCATCACGACGGTAATTTGATGTGTCTCTCTCCGCTTCGCAATCGTTTTGGGACGGCGTGAGTCCGCCCAATTTTCTCCAAAGGAACCGCTGCCGGCCAGATCTTGGCACTTTTTTCCAAAAAATGGAGTTTAAGCTTTGACTTGTGGCATTTTTTTACTATAACAATGCCATAGTTATTCTTATTCACGTGGATTAATGGCCAGGCCAAAGAACACGGCTGAGACCGTTCAGATCACTCTCTCCACCACAAAACAGGTGAAAGAGTTGCTCGAAGAGCTGTCGAAGACGGGCTTCTACGGGAAGAATGCCGCTGATACCGCTCACGCGCTTCTCAAGGAGAAGATCCGCGATTTGCAGCGTGACGGTCAGGCACCGGGGCCGACTTATTCCAGAAAATGATTGTGACTAACAAGAACATCCCATCAAGGAAACCCAGACCACTTGACACCCATGTATCTCCCCGAACCGCATCCCACCAGCAGCACTCGCGCTCTTGAACTGCTCGAAACCGCTTCCGCAGATCCTACCAGATCCGTTCAGGAAGATCCGGAAATTCGTGCCGCGTTCGAAGAAGGCCTTCGCCAATTAGCCGAAGACATCGTTGAGCACAATCCCGGCCTCGCACATCTCCTTCTCGGAATGGGCGAAGCACCTTCTCCGAGCGTCCACGGTCAGAACTAGTCTCCCGGCGCTAAGCGCCAGTCCCTTTCTTCTCCAGCCTATTGGATCGCCTGATTTTCGGGGTGGGTCAAACCGGCCCAAATGCCATGCGCTGCACTTAACGCAACGCACCTCAAAATGGTGCGCGATGCTGGATTTGAACCAGCGACAACCTGCGTGTGAAGCAGGTGCTCTACCCCTGAGCTAATCGCGCTTTTGTTCGAGGCCGCACCCTAGAATAGGTGCATCAAGCGGGCAAGCAAATCATACGAAGATTACTTCTAATGGGAATTAAGCAAAAGTGATTGATTTCCCCACCACGTCCTCGACCACTAACTGATGTCTTCCCGCCAACCGTCACTCGGCCTTTCGCTAGTTTGTGTCGGCCTTTTCATGGCAGCCATCGGGGTAATTTTGGGCCTGAGCATCGCTTATTTCTAGGAAGTTCAGAACGAAACGCTTAGCATTAGCACCGTCTTTCGCTCCAAGGCAGTGAATCTCGCTCAGCACCTCCATCGCGCCTTCTTCAAAAAGCTCGAAGCCGGAGTGCCCGGAGCCCGGAAAGAGATTACCACTTTCCTGGATTCGCTTAACTATTCAGGCTCGTCTTGCGTTCCAAAGTCAAAGATTACGATCTACTGCAAGGCAGATCAGCTTTTCGGACCCGAGGAGATCCACACCACTCAATCGGACTCTTTCGACAACAAAGGTATCAGCAGTTTTGACGAGCTTCTCCTAGACGCGACTGCCGTGGAACGGGATCAATGCGTGAAGTTTTCCTCAAACTACGTTTTTTCCCTTTCGCCTTCGCCAGGATCGGGCAAACTTCCGCCTCACTCTGTTTCACGACACAAATCCGTTTCATGAAGATCATAGCCATCGCAAATCAAAAAGGGGGCGTCGGAAAAACAACAACCTCCGTTAACCTGGGAGCGTGCCTCGCTGAAAGAGGAGTCCAGGTCCTCGTGCTGGATATGGATCCCCAGGCCAACTCGACAAGCGCGCTAGACTTCGTCCCCGGGGAAAACACCAGTGTCTACCAGGCACTCATGGGCGATTCGCCAATCGCCGACCTCGTCCTGCAGACAAAATACGAAAATCTCTCGCTCATTCCATGTGACATGGACCTCGCCGGTTGTGAAATCGAGATGGCAAGGGAAGATGATCACCTCATCCGTCTTCGGGGTATCCTCGAAGAATTTCGCAAGGATGATCCCGCCGACTACATGCTCATCGATTGTCCGCCTTCCCTCGGCGTGCTGATGACCTCTTCGCTGGCAGCGGCGGATGAACTGATTGTTCCGCTTCAGTGCGAATATTTCGGCCTCGAAGGTCTGTCCAAGATCGTGGGTGTGCACCAGCAGATCAAGGAATCGGGTGCCAACGCCGATGTGGTCCTCGAAGGCATCATCATGACGATGGCCGACAGCCGAACCAACCTTTCCACGATGGTGATTAATGATGTTAGGGAATACTTCCCTGAGATAACCTACGAGACCATCATTCCGCGCAATATCCGCCTCGGTGAGGCTCCATCCTACGGACAGACCATTATCGATTACGCCCCCTCCTGCAGTGGAGCTGTTGCTTATCGGGCTCTGGCCGACGAGTTCCTCCGGCGACACGGCTAATTCGGCCTAGCCGACTTTCGCGACATCCCGGGAAAATCGACTGAAAAACGCCCGAGATGCCCTATACTTCATCTCTCCTGATTTTTCCTCCCCCCGTTCGACATGCTTCAGTGGTTTCTCAAATTCATCGTTGGCAACCGAAACCAGCGCGTAATCAAGCAGATCGCGCCTGTGGTCAATCGCATCAACGAGATCGAAAAGCAGCTCCAAAATGAGCCTGAACAAGTGCTTCGCGACAAGACCGCCGCCTGGATAGAGCACCTCGATCGCTACAATCTGAAGTTCGAAGGTTTCAGTGAGCGCGTGCTTCTCGCCCGCGAGGCAGAAGACAACCGCGCCACCCTAACTGCCTGGTGCGAGCGCTTTGATCGTCTCTCCGAAGAGTTCAGGAATGCTGCCGATTTCATCAAGCCTGATGAGGTGTCAACCCTGAGCTCCACGGACATGGCCACTAAGATCCTCGAGGCTCAGTCCTTATTCAGCGACCTTAAAGATGAATTTCCTGCCGTTCGGAAGGCTTATTTGGAAGAGATTCTCCCCGAAGCCTACGCCGTTGTGAAGAATGCAGCCCGCCGCCTCTGCGGCCAGGAGTGGGACGTCTGTGATCACCCCGTGAAGTGGCAGATGGTTCACTTCGACGTTCAACTCATCGGCGGCATCGGCCTCCACCGCGGCATGATTGCCGAGATGGCAACCGGCGAAGGTAAAACGCTCGTTGCGACACTCCCCGTGTTCCTCAACGCATTGACCGGGCTTGGAGTGCACGTCATCACCGTGAACGATTACCTTGCCCGCCGAGATTCCGAATGGATGGGCTATCTTTTCGAGTGGCTCGGACTGACCGTTGGTTGTATTCAAAACGATCAGCGAGGTGATATCCGCAAAGAACAATATCAGAAACATATCACCTACGGAACCGCCAGCGAATTCGGCTTCGACTACCTTCGCGACAACGGCATGGCCCAAAGCGCCGAGGACCAGGTTCAGCAGAATCACTACTTCGCACTGATCGATGAGGTTGACTCTGTTCTCGTTGATGAAGCCCGGACGCCTCTCATCATCTCCGGCCCTGTCACCCAGCGCCAGGATCAACAGTTCGACACCTATAAGGGCGCCATCCAGAACCTCTTCCGTCGACAAACCAAGCTCGTCAACGACCTGGCTCAGGAAGCGAAGAAAGAGATGGAAGCCGGGAGTGTCGCTGAAGCTGGCGAGATTTACTACAAGGTCAAACTCGGCATGCCCCGCAACCGGGCCCTGCTCCGCGCCATGGAGGACGCCGAGGTCCGCCGCGCCATTGAAAAGGCCGAACTCGAATTCTACCGCGATCCGCAGAAGACCGCTCTTTTTGCACTCAAGGAAGAACTCTACTTCACTCTCGATCCGAAGGCTCACGAAGCCGAACTCACAGAGCAGGGACGCCAGTTTCTCAGCCCGGATGATCCAGATGCTTTCATTCTTCCAGACCTCTCCGACGCATTCTCACAGATCGACGGAGACGATTCGCTCAACGACCGCCAGAAGGCTGAGAAAAAGGGGGAACTCCAGCAGCAGATGGCAGCTCAGGCTGAGAAGATGCATACCATCTCCCAGCTCATGCGCGCCTACACGCTCTACGAGAAAGACGTGCACTACGTCGTCGAAGACAACCGTGTCATGATCGTCGACGAAAACACCGGTCGTAAGATGGCCGGTCGTCGCTGGTCCGACGGTCTTCACCAAGCGGTTGAGGCAAAGGAAGGCGTCAAGATCGAGGGCGAAACTCAGACTTACGCTACCATCACGATCCAGAATTACTTCCGCCTCTACGAGAAGTTGGGTGGTATGACAGGAACAGCGGAAACCGAAGCCGCCGAATTCCGCGACATCTACAAGCTGGACGTCCTCGTCGTTCCGACGAATCGCCCCATCAAGCGGATCGATCTCAACGACAAAATTTTCAAGACTCAGCGCGAAAAGTTCAAGGCAGTCATCGACCTCGTCCGCGAACATCACGCTGAGAATCAGCCGATTCTTCTGGGAACCGCCAGTGTGGAATCCTCCGAGATTCTCGCCCGCATGCTCAAGCGTGAGAAGATCCCCCACTCAGTCCTCAACGCCAAGTTCCACGAGCAGGAGGCTGAGATTGTCGCCCGCGCTGGCCAGCCGGGCTCCGTAACCGTGGCGACCAACATGGCCGGTCGGGGCACCGACATTAAGCTGGGCGAAGGCATCGACGCCAAGGGTGGTCTCATGGTGATTGCGACCGAGCGTCACCGCAGCCGCCGCGTTGACCGCCAGCTTCGCGGACGTTGTTCGCGTCAGGGCGACAACGGTGTTTCCGTTTTCTACGTCAGCTTCGAGGATGACCTCATGATGCAGTTCGGTGCCGCCGAGCGCATGACCAAGATGATGGAGCGTTTCGGCCTCGAAGAAGGCCAAGAACTCGAACATCCCTGGCTCAATAAGTCGGTCGAAAACGCCCAGAAAAAGGTCGAGCAACGCGACTATCTCGCCCGAAAACACATCCTCGAATACGACGACGTGATGAACAACCAGCGGACCGTGGTTTACGGTTACCGCAACGAGGTCTTGAACACCGAAAACCCTCACAGTCTTGTCATCGATATCATCGAGGACGCCCTGCCCGTGATGCTACAGGACTGCTTTGATCCCGAAACCGGGGAACTTGTTCCTGAGGCAATCCTCAATGAGATTAATGCCCGCTTCCCCCTCGGCCTTACCGCCGAAGACGTTGGATTTGACAACAAGGCACCGGACGAGGTCCTCGACTTCGTGATCGATCAGGTCAAAGCCGCCTACGAAGTTAAGACCGCTCACGAAGACCCCGAGCGCGTAGAAGATCTTGAACGTTGGGTCATTCTTCACAGCATCGACCAACTCTGGCAGGAACATCTTTACGAGATGGACAACCTGCGTGAGGGCATCGGCAACTACCGCCATGCTCAGAAGGATCCTCTTGTCGAATACAAGCACGCCGCCTACGACCTCTTTGTCGGCCTGATGGACAAAATCAAGAGCGAGGTTCTCGGCAACCTCTTCCGCACCACCACAGTACGGCCAGAGGACTACAACCGCGTCCTGCGTGGAATCCAGACCAGCCGCCCCGATGACCTTGCTGGCCTCGAGGTGGAGAAGGAGAAGGAGTCACCTCAGATCCAGATTCCTAAGACAGTAAAACGCGAAATGCCCAAGGTTGGTCGCAACGAACCCTGCCCGTGTGGAAGCGGCAAAAAGTTCAAGCAGTGCTGCGGTCGTAACGGTTAAGGCCTGATATTCGTAATCCTTGCCATGATCAACATTATCGTCCTCAGCGTCGTTGGTATTCTGGCGGTACTTGCCGAACTGATCTTGCCCGGAGGCATCCTCGGAATCGTGGGTGCCCTCTGCCTTGTCAGTGCTGTGGTAATGACCTTCCTTGAATACGGAGTGGCTGCAGGCGCCGGTGCTGTCGTCGTTCTGTTCATCTTCGGTATCGCCACCCTCAACTGGTGGATGAAATACTTCCACAAGCTTCCCCTCACCCGCAAACTCATTCTCAATAACGAGACTGGCCGCGACGGAGAACGTGATTCACGCCAGGACATGATTGGCCAGACCGGCACCACGCTGACTGACATCACGCCTTCCGGTCACGCAATCATTGAGGGCAAGAAGATCGACGTAATGACCGAGGGCCCGTCCATCCCGAAAGGATCTGACGTTGAGATCACCGCCACTCGCGGCCCCTCCATCATCGTGCGCAAGCTTGACGCGTGATCGGTCTCATCACTAACGTTGAAGCATGAAGCTCGCCGCCCCTGTTGTTACCCTTCTCATCGGAATCGCTCTTTTTTTCATTTCCCTGGAGTCCATGAAGAACGTCCTCGCAATCTACCTGATGATCGTTGGAATCCTGGGCATACTAAAAAAGTGAGCCCACCGTGCATCTCTACGTTCACATCCCCTTCTGTCACCACATCTGCCCTTACTGCGGATTCTACAAGCACACTCCGGGCAACCTGGCGAATCGGGAGTTCGTTGAAGCAGTTCTCTCTGAAGCGGAGAAACGTCTACCGGAAGTCTCCGGCAAAATTGAGACCGCTTACTTTGGCGGTGGCACCCCAACTCTGCTTTCCCCCACGCACCTGACCCACCTCTGTCGGGGTCTCACCGGACTCTTTGATTTCTCAGAGTGCCGCGAATGGACCATCGAAGCCAATCCAGCGACCTATGACCTGGCGAAGGCGCAACTGATGCGCGAACTCAGGATTTCACGCGTGAGCCTCGGGGTGCAATCCTTCACTCCTGAGACCCTCGAGACCCTCGATCGCGATCATACTCGGGATGAAGCCATCACGGCTTTTGAAACCCTGCGCTCCGCCAATTTTGATCAGGTCAGTCTCGATCTCATGTTTTCGATCCCCGGCCAGACGCTGGAGCAATGGCAGGAGGATCTTGAAACTGCCGTCTCCCTCTCGCCAAATCACATCTCCGCCTACAATCTCACCTACGAAGAGGATACCAAATTCCTGAAACGCCATAAAACCGGGGAACTTGATACTGACGAAGACCGCGACGCCGACCAGTTCTATCTCGCTTTGGACTACCTTGAAGAAAACGGCTACCACCACTACGAGATCTCCAACTACGCTCAACCCGCCTGTGAATCGCAACACAACCGCGCCTACTGGTTCGGCGCTGATTACCTTGGCCTGGGCCCAGGAGCTGTTACCACCCTCAACGGTCAGCGTTGGAAGACCCTGCCCGACACGGCCCCCTACATGAAAGCCACTCAAGCTGGCCTGGATACCCGGACCGACATCGAAGTCCTCACCGAAGAGGACAAGCGCCTCGAGGCACTCGCCCTGCAATTGCGCACAAGAGAGGGTGCTTCTGTCAGCCTCATTGATACCCCCAACCCTGTTGAGTCACTGACCCAACGGGGTTTACTAATTGAAAAAGACGGGCGTTTGCATCTAACTCGTAGCGGCAAAGCCCTTGCCGACCCCATCGCAGCCGCCCTAGCTTGAGAATGATGCCAGAAGTCCTCCTCTCCGATCACCCCTTGCGAATCAGACCCGGACAGAAAGTGGACCTGTCCAGTTTTCCTACCACTGACGAAGAAATGTTCCCTGTCACCAAGCTCAAGGGCAAGGATCTCTTCAAGCAGTTTAACCACCAGATCGACGTCCTCCAGAAGCAGTTTTATGCGGAGGGCAAACATCGCCTTCTCGTCGTTTTCCAGGCAATGGATACCGGCGGAAAAGACGGCACGATCCGCAGCGTTTTTGAGAAGATGGATCCCCAGGGCATTCGGGTTGCCTCCTTCAAGCGACCCAGCAAGCTGGAACTTTCCCACGACTATCTCTGGCGCATCCACCGCCAGGTCCCGCAGGACGGCGAGACCGTCATCTTCAACCGCAGCCACTACGAAGACATCGTTGCGGTTCGCGTCCGCGACATCTTCCCGGAAGAACGCTGGAACAAACGATATGATCACATTCGAAGTTTTGAGGAGATGCTCACTGACGAAGGAACCACGATCATCAAGTTTTTCCTCCACATCTCGAAGGACGAACAGAAGGCACGCCTCCAGGCACGCCTTGATGAGCCGGAGAAAAATTGGAAATTCAATCCCGGTGATCTCGACGATCGCGCTCTCTGGCCGAAGTTCATGGAGGCCTACGGTAATGTTTTCTCAGAAACCAGCACTGACAACGCTCCCTGGTATGTGATTCCTGCGGATCGCAAGTGGTATCGGAACCTCCTTGTCGCCGACATCCTCGTCAAGACATTGCAGGGCCTCAACATGAGCTACCCTCCCATCGACTTTGATCCAAAATCGATTAAAATCGGGGCCTGACAAAAGACCACTAATCGTCCGCTTTTCCATCCTCTCCAGCCAGCCTCCGACACAACAATCCCTCCTACACCGGCCAGAAAAACAGGCCCGGGTCCAACCGGTGGGATGGAGAAATCCGGCTAACTGATCGTCGCCAACTCAACGAGCGCCACTCGATCCAGCTTGCCGATATCGGTTCTCGGCAACACTTTGACCGGCACTACCCGGCCTAGCTGCTCAATCGGATCGAGCTCCGCGTTGATCCAACTCAATATCTCGCGAGCGCCGGAGCGTGATGCCTCGACCACCAGAACCAACGAGTTTTCGCGTCGATCATCCGGCACAGCGACCACAGCCACATCCATGCCGTGGTCGTGAGCGATCCGTCCTGCAAGACTGTTAAGCCGGGATATCGAGATAAGCTCTCCCGACACCTTCACCAGGTCGTCAGCCCTTCCCAGAAACTCAAGGATTCCTTCCTCCAACTCACAACGATCACCGGTGACGAACCATCCTTCGCCATTTCTCGCTTCGTCAAAACGCCATCCACCGGTTTCCTTGATCGCATAACCCGCAAATAAGCTTTCTCCCCGTATCGCCAACCTCCCCTCTTTATCGGTCTTCAGTTCCCATCCCTCGAGCACGGGCAAACGGTCAACCGCTCCCTCGGTGCTGGTCGCAATCTGGGAGCAAGCCTCGGTCATCCCGTAACTGGGCCAAACCGGCCACCCCAGTTGCCTCGCACGATCAATCAAGATCGGTTCCATTTTCCCACCACCCAGCAATAGGCCTCTCAATGATGGCGGAGCCTCAGCCCTGTGACTCACCAAATCGTGCAAATGAGTCGGGGTCATGGATGTCAGTGTGACGCCATTTTCCTCGATTGCCGTAATCAGCCGTCGGCCGTCACGCTCCCATTCTCCCGGGAAATCAATTAGCCGGCCTCCCGTCATGTAGGCCCGGGCAAAAATGCCCAATCCCCCGACATGAAAACCTGACAAACCCGCCAGCCAGACGTCTTTCGCGGTCATCCCACAATGATTGATCACGCAACGTGCCGAGTTCAGCAGAGCCGCCTTTGGAAGAACTGCGAACTTGAATCCTCCCGAAGTGCCCGATGTCGCCATCACCACCGCCGCCTCTATCCCGCATTCTCGGGTGAGAAAATCATGCAATCCGGAATCATCGATCGAGCGCTTCGGGTTCAATCGAAGATCAACATCAGCCGACTCCCAGTAGGCCGCGGCGTTTAATCCAGTCGTTTCCATGGCAATTTCTCCAACAGGTCATCAAATCCCA
>PKCI01000162.1 GCA_002862135.1 Verrucomicrobiota bacterium
GAACATGAAGGTGACCAACCTCGAAGCGGCCAACCCGATGATTCAAGGCGACTACCGTAAGTTCTGAAGGGCGACCGGTTGAATACCTTTGAGACGGAAAGAACGCCGGTTTTTGCCGACGCTTTTTTTAAATGCCTTCGTAGAAACCTTCCCAACCCGAACGCGGTGCCGGGCCGGCGAGGAGATCGTTGGCTTTGGTGTTGCCCTTGAAGGTCTCGGTTTCCGGAACAAACTCGAGGCTTTCGTTGAGGTACTGGCAGATCACCCCAAGAAGCAGCACCTTGGTAAGCGGAGCTGCGATACTGAACGGAGAGTTCGTGGTGCAGTTTCCGAGACAGGCCTGGGTGAAGCTTTCCTGGTGATTGAACTCCGGTCCCGGGACCTTGATGTCGTCTTTGTACTTCATCATTTCGTCACGCGGGTAGATGCGGGAGACGCTGGCGTGGGAGCCGCGCTGCACGACGAAAGCGCCGTCCTCTCGATGGAGCAGGGTGCCAACGCGACCGAGATTGGGAGCCGTATCGCCGTCCCAGAATGTTTCAGAGACCTCCGGTGCGCAATTGTCATTCCGGTCTTCCCAGGTCAGGTCACAGGCGGGCAGTCCCTCGCCGCGTGCCGGGAAGTGCATGGCGAGCTTGGAGATCAGTGGGAAGATGAACTGGTTGTGATCCGCCATTTCAATGGCTTCGATCTTCGTGGGAAGGCCCAGTTTAAGGAAGTCATGGGCGAAGTCGATGACGTGCGCTCCCCAGTCGCCCAGCATGCCGTTTCCGTAGAGATGGAAGCCGCGCCAGGAGAAGGGGTGATAGAGTGAGCTGAAGGGCTTCACCTCCTTCGGGCCGCACCAGAGGTCCCAGTCGAGGGTGGCGGGCTTGGGTTCTTCGGCGGGGTATTCGCTGATGCGGTTGGCCGCGTCCATAAACCAAAGGCCACCTGACTTCCAGGACTCGATTTTGACGATGTCCTTAATGATGCCCTTGTTGACGAGATTCTTGAACTGCTCGGAACCGGCTGAGCTGTGCCCTTGGTTGCCCATCTGGGTGACGACTCCGTACTTCTGCTCCGCTTTCATGAGCAGATCCGCTTCGCGGTAGGTATGAGTCAGTGGTTTCTCGACGTAGACATGCTTGCCCAGTTGCATGGCCGCGATCGTGGCGACGTAGTGGGTGTGATCCGGGGTGACGACGCTGACGGCATCGATGTCGTCGCCCATCTTGTCGAGCATGACGCGGAAGTCGGCGAACTGCTTCACTTCGGGATATTTCTCGAGATTCTTCTGGATGTTTCGTGCGTTGAAATCAACGTCGCAAAGGGCCACCGGCTGGGCAAAACCACCTTGGCAAATTCCGGGGATAACGCTGGCGGCGCGTCCACCGACGCCGACGCATCCGAGATTGATGCGTTGGCTCGGAGGCACGTTGCCTTCGTTGTCGGGCTTGCCGAGGGCAAGGTAGGAAGGCATGACCGAGAATCCGAAAGCAGTGGCAGCGGATTTTTTAAGAAGGAAACGGCGAGTCGTATTCGGGGGCGATGATTTCATAGTGGTAGCTCTGGCAGAAAAGAAACCCCCCTTGACGGAACCAGGATTCCGACGGGAACGGATTTATTTTTACGTTAGCACTGGAAGTATGCGCAAGGTCAGGATCACGCCAACTCGGGGACTGCGAACGCCTCACGATAGTCACGCTTGATGAGGCGTGGATCGGCGCTTTCGGTCAGCACCTTACCGGAGGCAGGATCGACTTCGATTTTTCTACCCAGCGAGTAGGCCGGCGGATCGATGCCCCAGGCGGAGAGTTGACGGGACTGCTCTTCGGCAATAGTGCGAAGGATCTCATTATCACCAATGGCCTGATCGACCACTTCGGCACTCGTGGACGCGCCGGATAGGTAAGAGATGTTGGCCAGGTGAGCGACAGCAGATGATTTCTCGGCGTCGACGAGCTTGGACTGCAAGCCGTCTGACTTCCGAGAACGAACTGCGGCGAGGAAGTTCTCCTGGTGAGTCTTTCCTCCGTCCCCGGGGAACTTGTGAGTCTTGGTCTTGCCGTCTTCGCCGACCACATACATGCCGCCGCGGCCGCCGCGGAGTTCGCCACCCTCGCACTTGACCACGATACCGACGCGAATGCCGTCACGAACTGGGGAAACGTTGCGTTCGGGGGTGAGCCACATGTCGTTGACTTCGATGATGCAAGGCACGCCGGCTTGGGAATACCAGGTAGAGAGCATGTTGGGAGTTTCGCCGGCGTCGTTCCAGCCGAAGCGTTCTCCGTAGCAGTTCACCTCGGCAGGCAGGGCGGGATCACCGAGCACCCAGCAGGCCATGTCGATTTCATGAGGTGCCTGGTTGCCGACGTCACCGTTCCCGGTGTTCCACTCCCAGTGCCAGTCGTAGTGGAACTTCTGACGGTAAAGGTCCTCGTGCTGGCAGGGGCCCAACCAGAGATCGTAGTCGAGCGTCTCCGGAGGAGAGAGCTTGGCGTCCTGCTTGCCAATCGAAGCGCGGTTGCGCATGCAGACGGCGTGAATCGAAAGAATCTTTCCGAGATTACCTTCCTGGACGAACTGAATGCCGTCCTGCGGTCCGGGATCGGAACGGTTTTGAAACCCGCCCCCGATGATCTGGCCATATTTCTTCTCGGCCGCGACCAGTTGCTGGCCTTCCCATAGGCTGTGGCTGACGGGCTTCTCGACGTAGACATCTTTTCCGGCGGCCATGGCGTCAATGGAATGAAGCGCGTGCCAGTAATTCGGCGAACTGATGATCACAGCGTCCACGTCATCACGCTCTAGCACCTTGCGGTAGTCCTGAACGTGGTCAGCTTTGCTGATGTCGATATCCTTTTTTGCCGAGCGGGCCACGAGGGACTCCATCTGTGCGGTGTCCGGGTCGCAGAGAACGGTGATCGCCGTGTTGTCAGCCGCGGAGAAACGTTCGGTGAGGCCGCCGGAGCGACCGCCACATCCGATCACCGCGAGGCGAACGCTTTCATTCGCACCAAGGACGGAGGAGCGGCCTGCCACCGAGAGGGAGAGGGCCGCAGCGCCGGTGGTGCCGATGAAATTACGGCGAGAAAACTGGGTTCTTTTTTCTCTCATGGAACCGCGTTATTGGAGTTCTTTGAATTCGAGTTTGGTAATCACTGATGATGGATCAGGTCCAGAGGTCCTCGCCGTATTCCCAACCTTCGCGGACGGGTTCTTTGACGAGCGCGTTGAGCTCGGGGCGGTTGGTGACTTTCATCTCCTTGGCATCCCATTCGATCTTGCCGCCGGCTCGCATCGCCATCACGCCAAGGCAGGTGGTCTCAGCGAACGGTGCGGCGTAGTCGAAGTTGGAACCGGGCTCGGGGCCGTCACCCTTGATGGCATCGATCCATTCTCCGACCGGGCCGTCAGATTTGACGCGGGGATACTTCTCTTGGGGAAAACCGGCTTCTTTGAAAGCGACCATGTCTTCTTTGCTGGTGAGGCGGGGATTGTTGGAGCGGTTATCGAGGAAGGCTGTTTTCTTGTCGCCGATGAAGAAGCTGCCCGCATTGGGGACTTCGCCCCAGGACCAGTCCTTTGGTGTCTCGGGACGGTTTTTGCCGTTGTGCCAATACATGGTGCACGGCTCCTTAGTGCCGCGTTTTTCGAATTCCCACTTCACCACGCTGGACACAGCGGCGACGCCATCTGGAATATCGGTCTGGCTGACAAGCTCGGCTGAGATCGGGTCGTAAAGGTCGAGAATCCAGACAGGGCCATCGCCGATGTGGGGGAACCAGTCACCGAGAATACCGCTGCCAAAGTCGTAGTATCCGCGCCAGGTGAGAGGGTGAAAAAGGTTGTTGTAGGGGAGGTCGGTCACGACTGGTCCAACCCATTTGTCCCAGTCAACGTGAGAGGGGACTTCCATGGCGGGCGGCGGGAACTGGTCGGGCATGCGGAAATAGCGTGAGCCGTAGCTGGGGCCCGGACTCCAACAGTGAACCTCGCGGACCTGACCGAGAGTGTCGGCTTCATACCATTCGCGAAGGCTGCGGATTCCATCGTAGGTGTGTCCCTGGTTGCCCATTACGGTGACGACCCCATACTTTTCCCTGGCCTTCTTCAGAGTGCGGGCCTGCCAGATATTGTGGGTGAGAGGCTTCTGGGTGAAGACATGCTTACCGCGCTGCATGGCTTCCATTGTCGCAGCGAAGTGAGTGTGATCGGGCGTGTTGATGCAGACGGCGTCAATGTCGTCGCCCATCTTGTCGAACATTTCGCGGAAATCAGCGAAACGCCTGGCTTCCTTGAGGTGGGGGAAATTCTTGGAGTGCTCGTCGAACTTGTTCTCGTCGATATCACAGAGGGCGACGGTATTTTCGTTCTTGCTTGGGCCATAGGCCATCTTGGCGATGCCGCCTGCGCCGACGTGGGCAATGTTCAGCTTGCTGTTCGGAGCGGCACCGGCTTTCCCGATAAAAAACTGCGAGAGGGTGGAGGAAGCGGCTACTGCGGCAGCCGATTGCTTGAGGAACTTACGACGATGCGTTGATTTCATATTCGAGTATTTAGGTGATTGGAGTTTTCGGTAATGGACAGCAAAAGGGATTCGGTGAAAAATGACAAACAGATTATAGAACCTCTTCAAGGTGGAGAAATTTCGTATTCAGGAGGTCTATCGAACGAGTGAGAGCACCGGCGCCGCTTGCTTAAAGAGATGACTTGTTTAGAAATTGGGGGGATTTTGCTCTCCCGACCACGAAAATCGACATTTTCGGGCTTTTCCTACCGGGGCTTGATTCGGTAAGTTTCTGGCCTCCGTAGTTAAAAGTCCCCATTCTCAGCACCCTTTATTGCGGACCTAAAACCGCTTTACGATCGATTTGACCTGAGCATACCTAAGCAAAATCCAACCCACCCATATTTTGAAAAACGACCCATCATCTGAATCCGGTTCTGACCTTGGCGGTTTCTTCGCCTTTATTCTCCTGCGTCTTTGGCTCGCTCTGCGCGCGATCTTCACGGGCATCGAAAAATTCTCGGGTCAAAAATCAAGCGAGGTGGCTATCGTTGTCGACGGCGAACCCAACAGTTATGGGCTGACCTCTTCCGACTCCGACAAGGTCTACGGCCTGCAGTTTTACAAAGGCATTCCCGAAGCACTAGGAGATAAGCTGAAGGACGAGCCGCTTCTGCCAGGTTTCGCGATGGGTATTTTCGACGTTCTGCTGGGGCCTGTTCTGATCATCTCCGGTTTAACTCTTCTTCTTGGAATCGCAACCCGGATTTCTCTGTTTGTCCAGGGACTCCTCTACTGCTTCCTGACGGTAGGCTTGATCCTTCTGAAGCAGGACGGCGGTATCGCGTGGCTGGCCATCCATGTGCTTCTTGTGGTCGTAGCCCTTATGAGTGTGAAGAACAATCGTTTCCAGCTCTTCGCCAAGAAATTGTAATCTATTAATAATCCTCAATCTCATTATGAATGAGCCATCCAACATAAAAAGACGCAATTTTCTGAAGAAGGGATCCGTTGCCGGTGCCGGTCTCGTTCTCGGAGCCCCAGCCATCCTCAGTGCAGAGGCGAAGAATGCGCCATCTGAGGAGCTTCGAGTCGGCTTCATCGGCTGCGGCAAACAGCATGAGGTTCTTTTCGACGCGATGAAAGATATCCAGGGGATGCACTACGTCGCGGTTTGCGACATCATGAAAAACCGCCTTGGCGGATCTGCTTCCCGGATCAAAAACATGTTTGGGAACATGCCGGAGCGCTACTTCGATGCCGAAGAAATGCTTTCCAAAGAAGATCTCGACGTGGTTTTCATCACGACACCGGATTTCTGGCACTCACCTCATACGGTCATGGCCCTGGAAGCGGGTTGCCACGTTTACTGCGAGAAAATGATGTCCAATACTCTCGAGGGTGCCCGCGCCATGGTAAAGGCCATGGATGACACCGGCAAACTGCTCCAGATCGGACACCAGCGCCGTAGTAACCCTCGCTACATCTTCACCCTCGAAGAACTGATCAAGAAAGAGAAAATCTGTGGCCAGATCGTCAACATCAATGGGCAGTGGAACCGCGCCGTCGGGTCCTCCCAAGACATCAGCGTGAAGGAGAGCATCCTTCCGGACGAGCAGACACTTCTCAAATACGGTTTCGACCAGGGCGTCGAAGGAAAGCTTTCCCTTGGTGAACTGCGTCACCGTTTTCTCAACTGGCGGACCTACAAGGATCTCTCCGGTGGTCCGATTTCTGATCTCGGTGCACACCAGATCGATATCTTTAACTGGTTCCTTGATGCCCAGCCCAAGTCAGTGATGGCGTCCGGCGGGAAAAACTTTTTCAAAAACCGTGAGCATTTCGACAACGTGATGTGCGTTTTTGACTATGACACTCCCGAAGGTGGAGCCCGCGCATTTTACCAGGTCCTGACGACCACATCCGCGGGTGGTGGTTACTACGAGTCATTTATGGGGACCGATGGAACTATCGAAATCTCTGAGCGCGCTGCTTACACTAATATTTACCGTGAGTCAGGTGCCGAACGCAGTTGGGATCCTCTCGTCCAGCGCGGTCTCCTCAAGAAAGTGGCTGTCGGACAGGCCGCTGGTGGTGACGATGCCATCGCTGCTTACGAATCCGCTCCGCCGGACCAGTATGAACTCCCCGGTGGACTGAGCAAGCCGCCGCACCAACCTCATATTGAGAATTTTGTTGAATCGGTTCGCGGCAATGCAACACTCACCTGCGACGGGCGACACGCCCTCGAGTCGGAAGCTCCGATTTACTGGGTCAACCCGGCAGCAGAAAACCAAGAAATTATCCACTTCACTGACGAGCACCTCCACGCATGATGAAAAAACAAAGTGATCAAAACAAGCTTCGCACCCTTGCGGCTGCAGCCCTATTTATCGCAACTGCTGCCCTCTTCACCGGTTGCGGTGGCGGCGGAGACGACGCTGCCGATAGCAGTAGCGACGCAGATGGCGGTGACGCCCCCACTGCTGCGCCTGCAGGCGGCCAGATGGTTCTCACCACCGAAATCCCCCCTCAGAAAATCGAAGGTACACCCAAGGCCATTAAGGTCCCTGTATTGGAACCCGCTCCCCAGGAAGCCCCCAAGATGGCGGTTCCTGAAGGCACCGTGCTTCTGTCCAAGGGCAAGCCTGTGACCAGCTCTGATGACTTTCCTATCATCGGTGAAGTGGACCTCATTACTGATGGCGACAAAGATGCCGGCGAGGGTTATTTCGTCGAGCTCATGGACGGCATGCAGTGGGTCCAGATCGATCTCGAGACCGGCGCTGACATCGCTGCTATCTGGATCTGGCACTTCCACAGTCAGGCCCGTGCCTACCACGACGTCGTCGTCCAGATTTCTGACGATCCAGAGTTCGCTGACGGTGTCACGACTCTCTTCAACAACGACTATGACGCTTCCTCCGATTTCGGAAAAGGTGACGACAAGCCCTATGTTGAAACTCGGTTTGGTAAAGTTATCGACGCAAAGGGAACCACGGGACGCTACGTTCGTCTTTACAGCGCCGGGAACACTTCGAATAGTGCCAATCACTACATCGAGGTCGAAGTTTACGGCAAGCCCGCTGCCTAGGGTGACGGTTCTGGGCAGGATCTTTCGGCCATTGGTCCAGATCCTGTCCGCTCTTTCCCGACCATGCGCCGACCATGCGAAATCTCGCGTTGGTAGCCTGGGGACTGAGTGTTTTAGCGGTCGGGGGCTGGCTGCGTTTCTCGGATCTTGAGCGCCAGCCCTTTCACGCTGACGAGGCTGCCACGGGCGCGCAGTCTCTCGCTGATCGACTCGAAGGAAAAGGTTACGAGTTTGATCCTTCCCATCGGCATGGCCCACTTCTGACTGTAATCGCCGAATCCTGGTGTCGGGCCAAGGGTGAAACCAGTTGGGAAGCTCTCAACGAGCGGACCCTCCGCGAGATTGTCGCTGTTTGCGGTTTGATGGCGGCGTTCGGATCGCTAGCGCTTGGATTGGGATGGATCCGGGCCCTTGTCGCGGCCAGCCTTGCGGCCACTTCTCCCTTACTGGTCTACTACTCTCGATTGTTCATTCACGAACCGGTCTTTCTCGTCTTTGCCATCCCGGCCCTGGCCGGAGCCATCTTCTTTTTGAAAGGGAGTCGTCTTTGGCTGGGGGCATCACTGTTCGGCATCGGCGTCGGCCTGATGGCTGCGACCCGCGAGACAGTGGTGATCAGTCTCATCGCCTGGACGGTTGCGGGTGTTCTCTGTCTCCTGCGGCAGGGCGAGCTTAAGGCAATCACCACGAAACTTTGGAAGCCGGTCTTGCTCGCGGCCGGTCTTGCCTTGGCCCTTATCTGCTGGTTCTACACCGAAGGGGGGAAGCAGCCCTCCGGATTCCTTGGTTTCTTCAAAACCTACTTCGACTACGAGACGGGAGAGGGGCACGACAAAGCCTTCTACTACTACCTGCAACTGCTCGCCTGGCCGAAGCTTATTGTGGCCCGGTGGTGGACTGAGGGAGCGATTCTCCTGTTTGCCCTGTGCGTCTACCTGGATCGTTCTAAAACCGCGGTTGCCTCCCTCGGGCGGTTCCTTTTTGAAGCAGGTATAGTTCACTTGTTAGTGTTTTCGCTATTTTCATACAAGGTGCCCTGGCTGCCATCGCTGGCCTGGTTGCATGTCTGCTTTGCTGCCGGGGCGGGAGGCGCCACTCTGATTCAGAAGTTTTCCGGATGGGGGCGATGGGTCGTGGTGGCAGGATTGGTTGCGGTCACCGGTTGGCACGGTGTCCAGGCCCAGCGGGCTGCGATTCGTCTCGCGGCAGACGGACGGAATCCCTACGCCTACGTACCGACGAGCCGCGATGTCACGGGGTTGGGCAAGTGGCTGAGTGAGGTGAAGGCGGTCGTGCCCGACACGGACAACCGACCGATTGCCGTGATCGGCGAAGAGTATTGGCCGTTGCCCTGGTATCTCCGGGGAGTCGGGGAAGCGGGCTACTGGGCCGCCTTGCCCGAAGGTGGCGCGGAGTTCCCCATTCTAATTATCATGCCAACGGCATACGAGGAGGTCTCGATATCGTTGCAGGAAACTCATACCTACATTCCCCGCGGGCTCCGCGACGAATTCCCGGTGATGGTCGCGATTCGAAACGATATCTGGGAAGCCTACCAGGAACGATGAGCCAGTCCCCAAAAAATAAGCCGCCGCCGCTGCATTCCTTCGACAGCCAAGGAATGAACACGCTCTTCACGATCCGAATTCATCACAAAGATGTCAAAGAGGCACGCAGAATGGCGGGGAACTGTTTTTGCCGGTTGGAGGAAATCGAAGCGCAGCTCAGTCGCTATCGGATCGACAGCGACGTCACCCGGATCAATCAATTGAAAGCCGGTCAGTCCATGTTGCTGACCGACGTGACCTATCGCTGCCTGCAGCGTTCCGTCGAGGCCACGATAATGACGGCCGGACTCTTCGATGTGACACTGGGCGCCCAAACGTGGCGGACGGATGTCAGGACCGACGAGCGCCCCAAAGGCAAGCTCACCTTATCGCCCGACCGACCCGAGATTCTCTGCGAAGAGGCAGGTCGGGAAATCGATTTCGGAGGCATCGGGAAGGGGTTTGCTTTGGACGAAATGGCGGAACTGCTCCGCGACCTCGGAGTGAAATCCGCTTTATTGAGCTGCGGAGCCAGTACGCACCTCGCTGTCGGGGAGCGCTATTGGCCCATGGCTCTTCGCGGTGATAAAGAAACCTTCAAAATTGATCTGAACAGGCAGGCCCTCAGCGCCAGTGGAATTGGCGAGCAGGGAGCCCATGTGGTGCATCCCGATACTGGGGCGCCACCTGACTACAGTTTCCAGCGTGTCTGGGTCGTGGCACCTTCGGCCGGGATCTGCGATGCTCTTTCCACCGCTTGCCTCATCATGGATGAAGAGGAAGTGGCCGAATTTGCGAAAGCGACCGCAGAAGAGGGAATTTCCATTAACATTGAAAGCGCCCTTGATCACGCTATTCGCAATGTGACACCATAGACCGACAGTCTCCGCCCAAAGATCGAACAATGTCGATCACGCCATTTCTAAACAAACTCATATGACAGCGAAATCCAAGACCTCCAACGTCTCCAGACGTAAATTCATCTCTGCCAGTGCGGCTGCTGGAGCGGGCATTCTCGGGGCACCTGCTGTCCTGAACGCTCAAAACAAGGGCGATAAGCTTCGCGTCGCCTTTATCGGCGTCGGCGGCATCAACAAGCGCCACATTACCGACACTGCCGCTCACGGCGACATTTGCACCGCCTACTGCGACGTGGATACCAATCGCTGGGACAACATCCCGAACACCATCGCGAACCTGCAGAAGGAAGGAAATTCTGAGCTCGCCAAGCACTGGAAGGGCGCCAAAGGCTACCAGGACTACCGCGAGATGTTCGAGAAAGAGGCTGACAATTTTGATGCCGTCATGATCGGCACACCGGATCACTCTCACTATCCCGCGACGGTGCTGGCGATGAATGCCGGCAAGCATGTCTTCACTCAGAAACCGTTGACCCACACCGTGTGGGAAGCTCGCCAGCTCGCGGAAGCGACCGACAAGTATCAGCTTGCAACCCAGATGGGGAACCAGGGACACGCTAATGAAGGTAACCGCAGCATTGCCGCTTTTGTTCAGGGTGGTCACCTCGGCGACATCAAGGAAATCCACTGCTTCACCAACCGTCCAGTCTGGCCGCAGGGCACCGAGTTTCACCAAGGTGATAGCCCCGTTCCGGAGGGTTTCGATTGGCAGAACTGGCTGGGGCCGGCACCGGAGCGTCCTTTCACGGCTGAACCTGAGAACAAGCGCGGGGGTCCATACCATCCCTTCAACTGGCGTGGTATTCTCGATTTTGGCGGAGGTGCCCTCGCTGATATGGCCTGTCATACCATGGACTCAATCTTCATGGCGCTCGACCCGGGCTTTCCGACTCATGTGGAAGCGATTAACGTCGATACTCTGACTGATGACGCCTTCCCGAAAGGCTCGACTCTCAAATGGACGTTTGGACCGAAGGGCGATCGCCCCGGCTTTGAGGTTTACTGGTATGACGGGACTGACAACGAATACGTCGACAAAGATGGTAACAAACGTCGTCATCCTCGCCTTGAAGAACTGGCTGAGGGCGAAGAACTTCGTTCCTCCGGCAACATCTATGTCGGAACGAAGCACAAGCTGCTGGTCTCCGGTGACTATGGGGATTCCAGCAAGATTATTCCAGCAAGTGCTTACCGCGAGTTTGCCATGGCCCTGAAGGAGGAGACTGGTGATCACCGTCCGGCTCGTGTTTATGAGCCGTCTATTGGACACCACACTGAGTGGCGCGAAGCAGCAATGGGCAACTATGCCTACGACTACCCCGGTTCAAATTTCAGGTATGCCGGACCGTTCACAGAGACGATCCAGTTGGGTAACATCTGTCTCCATCACCCCGGCGAGAGTCTGGCCTGGGATGGGCCGAACCTCCGCTTTTCTAACAACGAAGAAGCAAACAAACTGATCACAAAGCCCTACCGCGAAGGTTGGAACTTCGAGCTGGACAAGGCTTAATCGCTGACTTGATCTCTGTCATGAACCGTCGCTGCTTACCCTGGCTTTCCACGATAATTCTTGCTCTGTTCCTCGCCGCCTGCGCTGGGGAAACAGAGCAACCTAAGAAACCACAAGCTGCCGGCGGTGAAGCGAAGAAAGAAGCAGAAGCGTCGACTCCGAAGACCATCGAGGAGGCGATTGCACGCGGGAATATTGAGGCCGTGAAGGGTTTCATTGCCGCCGATCCCAATGCAGCGAGCACCGGGGCCCGCCCCGGTTCGCCGCCGTTGCACCAGGCGATCCTGCGCCAGAAATCAGATATTGCGCTCTTCCTGATCAGTTCGGGGGCAGACGTCAATGCCGTTGACTCCAGTCAGCGCACCCCGTTGCATCTCTGCGTGGAGCGTGATTTGCCCGATCTCGTCGCGCCACTGGTTGATGCAGGGGCCAAAACCGATGAGAAAGATCCGGCCGGCTGGACGCCGCTTCACCACACAGGTGCGAAAGATCGCATGGCTGTGGCCAAGGCGCTGCTTGAAAATGGGGCCGACGTCAACATTCGCAGCGAGCTTGGCGGAACCCCGCTTCACGAAGCTGCCGCTAGTGCGAGCGCCGAGCTTATCCAGATGCTGCTCGATGCCGGAGTAGATGCCTCGATCGTTGCCGACGGAGGCTCTGCCCTTGATATCGCCAAAGAGTTCAAAAACGAAGCGGCGATCCGGCTCTTGAAAACTTCCAAGTGAAAGCGTTGCCGTTTCGCGGAAAAACTTTCAAGGAACCACCCAAAAGGCGCACACTTTTTTGCCTGATGACGGCATAAAAAACGCTAAACAACGACACCCTCCTGATCGATCGTACACACTCATGAAGCGGGTGGCTTTCATCTTTCTCGGATTGCTTTTCGCCGGCGATATCGCAGGGGGCGTCGAGTCGAGGGTTGATTTTAATCGGGATATTCGGCCTATCCTTTCCGAGAACTGTCTCTACTGTCACGGGCAGGACGGAGCCAAGCGGGAGGCGGACCTGCGTCTCGATCAGCGGGCCGGTGCGCTCGAGGGCGAGGCATTTGTCCCGGGTGATCCTGAGGCAAGCGAAATAATCTATCGCATCCTGACGGATGATGAGAATGACCTCATGCCTCCGCCGGACTCTAACAGGATGCTCTCAGATAAAGAAAAAGAACTCATTCGGCAGTGGATTGCTGAAGGAGCAGAATATAGTGAGCATTGGGCATTTGTGAGTCCCGTTCGACCAAAACTACCGTCAGTCAGCAAGATAGGATGGGTTAGAAACGAGATTGATCGATTTATCCTCGCCAAGCTCGAGGAAAAGGGGAGGGAGCCGTCTTCGGAGGCTGATTCCGCTACGTTAATCAAAAGGCTCTATGCCGATCTAGTAGGCCTCGCGCCTTCTCCGGAAGACGTTGATGCTTTTGTGGAGGACCGAAGCCCCAAAGCTTACGAAGAACTAGTCGATCGACTTCTCGCAAGCTCGCACTACGGAGAGCGTTTAGCGCTGCCATGGCTGGATGCAGCCCGTTACTCAGATTCTAATGGATTTCAGCAAGATGGAGAGACCTGGCAATGGATGTGGCGGGACTGGGTTGTCAAAGCACTCAACGAAGATCTCCCCTTCGATGCGTTTACGATTTGGCAACTGGCTGGGGATCTGCTCCCAGATGCAACGAATGAGCAGAAGATTGCATCAGGATTTAATCGCAACCATCTCAGCAATGGAGAAGGGGGAGCCATTCCGGAAGAGCAGCGTTTTGTGGTTTTGTTTGACCGCGTCGATACAACGGCTACGACATGGCTCGGCCTAACCATGGCCTGTGCCCAGTGCCACGATCACAAATATGATCCCATCACGTTGGCAGATTACTATCGGTTTCTCGATGCCTTCAATCACGTTAAAGAAACAGGCCGGCCAGGGCGCCAGTCGGTTCGAATACGAGTGGCAGCCCCTTTTCTTGAATTGCCGACACAAGAAAACGAAAAAGTGATCGCCGAATGGAGTGCAAAAATCTCTGCTCAACGCAAAGTTGTTGATCCAATCATCAAAGCGGAACGAGCGAAATGGGAACATGCCGTAAGAATTGACAACGATTCGCTCGATAAGAAGGTCAGGGATCTGCTCGCAAAAGAAAAACTAACAGAAACCGAACAAAAGACTCTCAGTCAGCAACTGCTGACTCATTTCAATAAAGTGGAGCGACCAAAGCTCAATGGGAAGTTGCCCGAATTAAAGAAGCTTGACGAGTTCAATAGAAAACTGGCGGAATATAAAGGTGAGCACGTGCCACGCCCCATGGTGATGAATGACGACCAGAAACGTCAGACTCACATTCTGGATCGGGGAGCTTATCTTAGTCCGTTGAAGCCGGTCTCTTTTGCGACGCCTTCATTTCTTCCTCCTCAGAGAGCGGGTGCACCTCGCAACCGATTGGGGTTGGCCCAATGGCTCGTTGAACCGGATCATCCCTTGACCGCCCGCGTCCAGGTGAACCGGATGTGGCAATATTTCTTTGGTGTAGGAATCGTCAAGACCTCTGAAGATCTCGGTGTGCAAAGTGAGTATCCTGAGCATTTGGAACTGCTGGATTGGCTCGCGACCGAGTTCGTAGAGCGGGGTTGGTCCATGAAAGCCATGCACCGCCTTATCGTCATGAGTGCTGCTTACCGCCAGGACTCTCGCATGAACGACTGGCATCGAGAGCACGATCCTGAAAATCGTCTCGTATCTCGGGGATCCAGATTTCGCATGCCTTCGATGGTTCTGCGCGACTGGGCCCTGAGTTCCTCTCGGCTTATCAACTCTGAAATTGGTGGTAAGCCGGTCTATCCCTATCAACCGGAGAATCCATGGGAGACGCTGGCACAGGTAACCAAGGAACGCGACTTCAGCTACCCCACTTCCAAGGGAAAGGATCTTTACCGACGTTCGATTTACAGCTTTTGGCGGAGAACGGTAACACCGGCAAATATGTTTGATGCGTCAAGCCGGCAGGTTTGTCGTGTGACTGATACCCGCAATAATACGCCTCTTCACGCGCTTACGACCTTGAATGACCCAACGTGGGTAGAGGCGTCTCGTCTACTTGCAGCCCGCGTGATGGAGCGAGAGACGCAGAGTGTTGACCAATTGTCGCTCGCTTTCAAATCAGTAACAGGGAGAGTTCCATCGGAGGAGGAAATGCAACTTCTCAAAGGACTCTACGAGAAGCAGTTTTTTATCTACCAGAGCGACCTTGAAGCGGCAGAAGCATTTCTTGCTGTTGGGGAGACCCCAACTTATGGGTCACTTCCTTTACCAAGCCACGCCGCCATGGCGGCGACCTGCCTTGCAATTTTCAACCTCGATGAATCCTTGACCCGACTGTGAGTGCTATGTTGCAGGATCTTATTAGGGAGAACGCCAAGCAGGTTACGAGGCGCCAGTTTTTTGGCAAAGCTTCAACCGGTGTGGGAACCGCGGCGCTGGCATCTTTGTTGGGTCAAAATATTAAGGCCGGAGTGAAGGCTCCAGACTTTGCGCCTAAGGCCAAACGGATTGTGTTGTTGTGGCAGGGCGGGGGGCCTTCTCATATCGATTTGTTTGATCACAAACCGACTCTGGCGAAACAACAGGGCGAAGACATTCCGGCCTCGGTCCGCGGTGACACGCGCCTGTCGACGATGTCATCCAATTACTCAAAGTTTCCCTGCATTCCGGCGATAAAGCCGTATGCGCGTTATGGGGAAAGTGGCATGGAGCTCAGTAGCATGATACCCTGCACCGGGGCAATTGCTGATGATATTTGCCTGGTGCGATCCTTGCATACCGAAGCAGTCAACCATGCGCCTGGAGTCACCTTCTTTTTAACCGGCGCTCAGATTCCTGGCCGTCCCAGCATGGGTTCATGGTTGACGTATGGCTTGGGCAGTGAAAGTGAAAATCTTCCCTCTTTTGTCGTGATGACATCCTCAGACGAAGGGCGCACCTGTGGGCAACTCTTCTTTGACCATTATTGGGGTAGCGGTTTTCTGCCCTCCCGCTATCAAGGGGTGCGCTTGCGCAGCGCGGGTGAGCCGGTGCCCTATTTGTCCAACCCTCCTGGGGTGAGTCGCGAAGCTCGGCGCACTTTGCTCGATGATCTTCGTCAGATGAATCAAAAGCATCTTGCAGACTACGGTGACCCCGAAACCGATACCCGTATCGCGCAATACGAGATGGCGTTTCGCATGCAGGCAAGCGTGCCGGAGCTGACCGATTTTTCAGGTGAGCACCCTAAGGTGATGGAGCGCTACGGTCCCAAGGTGCACCAGAAGGGAAGTTATGCGAATAACTGCCTCATCGCGCGACGTCTCCTCGAGCGGGGAACACGCTTCGTTCAGCTGATGCATTCCGGTTGGGATCAACATTCGAACCTCTACACTCAGCTAGAGGAACAGTGTCGCGATACGGATGCACCGAGTGCTGCCCTTGTTACGGATTTAAAGGAGCGCGGTTTGTTGGAAGATACATTGGTCATTTTCGCAGGGGAATTCGGCCGCACTCCTTTCGGTCAGAGTCGTCCCGGTCGCCCCAATGCCGGACGTGATCACTTTGGCCGCGCCTTCTCCTGGTGGATGGCCGGTGGAGGTGTCAAAGCTGGAACCACCTACGGGGCAACGGACGAATACGGTTGGAACATCACCGAGAATCCCATCCACGTGCACGACATGCAGGCGACCATCCTCCACCTCGCCGGGATCAATCACACCAAGCTGACCTACCGCTATCAGGGCCGACAGTTCCGGCTCACCGATGTGCATGGACGCGTGCAGCACGGGATTTTGGCTTAGGACCGACCTTTCTTTTTCTATCTGCCTCATACGAGGCCGCACAAACCTCAATTCGTGGAGGAGGAATATGCCGGAAACAGTGGAGCCGGGATCTTCGGCGACATCGTCCAGCAAATCGACTGGAGTGTGGGCGAAGTGGTGAAGGCGATCGAACCGCAGGGGCTTGAGGAAGATACCCTGGTGTTTTTCTGTTCTGACAACGGTCCCATTCTGGAAGGCTCGGCCGGCCCGATGAGGGGCAATAAGTTTTCAAGTTTCGAAGGCGGTATGCGCACGCCGGCTATTTTCGGGGCACCGGGAACGGAGCCGGCTGGAGAGGTCTCCGATGAAATTCCGTCCACCAAGGACCTGCTTCCCACTTTTGCCCAATTCGCCGGAACGAAGGTGTCAGGAGACCGCACCTATGATGATTTCGATATTGCGGAACTGCTCGAAGGGAAGAATCCCAAGAGTCCGCGGAATGAAATTCTCTACTACGGCGCCAACACCGAGTTGATCAATGGCATTCGCGTGAGGGATTGAAAATATCAGATCTGGGGAGTGCACCCCCGTCAGAGGAAGGAGAGTGAATCGCCCAAGCTCTACAACGTGGTCGAAGACATTGGTGAAACCAACAAGGTGATAGAGGCGAATTCCGAGATATCCGAGAAGTTGCGCAAGCGGATGGAGGAGTTCGATGCCGGAGTGAAGGCGTGGTGATTTTACTTGTCGGTAAGAAAGTCGCTCTGCTTTAACGGGCGTAGTGTTTCAATGAATGGTAGCGTAGAAGGGCCGGCCCTCCGCCGACCGCGCTAGAAAACTTCGGCGGGTGAATAGCCACCCCGTCGGGACGCCCCGCCCTACCTGTCTTCTCTCAGGAAATCATATTCGGGTGACTCCACGTTGCCCTTGGCGTAGTCGTAGACTGCCTTGAGTTCTTCGGGGCTGTCTATTTCCTGGCCTTGATCACCGGTCTCTTCGATCCACTCTTCGAGAATCTGGCGGTGCTGCTTGAGGATGGAGGCACACTCGGGATCCTTGGCCAGGTTGTGGAGCTGGTCGGGATCCTTTTCGAGATCATAGAGCTCTTCTTCGGGACGGGTCTCGGCGCTCATGTAGGAGGCCTGGAGGGGAGTCATTTCGCCGTCGGCGTATGCGCGGCGCAGCTCGATGATGCTGGCATGCTTGTCCCGGTACTGGGCCTGGTAGAAAGCGCGGTCGGTCAGGTAATTTCGAATGTAGCGAAAGCGTTCCGTCCCGACCGCCCGGATGCGATCGACGGCAATGCCACAACGATCTCGGGCGGAGATGACGAATTCCCGCGGCTGGTAGTCTGCGGCAAAGAGGTCATGACCTTCAAAGGAAGCCGGGATTTCGAGTCCGCCGAGGGCGACGGTGGTTGCGGTGATATCGATGCCGTTGACGAGGTCCTCACGCACCGTGCCCGCTTCCGGCGCCCCTTCGATGGTTGGAGGAAAGCGCACGATGAGCGGCACCTTGGTCCCGTCTTCGTAGAGGAACTGCTTGGCGCGGGGCAGGGGAGCTCCGTGATCCGTGAAGAAGAACACGATGGTATTGTCCCAGAGACCATATTCCTTCAATCCGGCAACAATGGCTCCGACCTGTTCGTCCGTTTCGACGACCTGCTCATAGTGGCGGGCGATCGCATTTCGAATGACGGGTGTGTCAGGGTAATGGGCGGGTAGGTGAACCGAGGCCTCATCGACCCGGCTAGGCATGGGATACCTGGAACCGGTCTCTCCTTCAAACTTGCCCCCAGCCAGTTGGATCTGTCCGAAGAAGAGTTTGCCTTTCAATTGCTCAAGGAAAGAAACGTCGCGGCCTTTGAAGTGGCCACTGTAGCCGAGGCGCTCGAATTCTTCTGAGAACAGATTCTCGCGCTTGAAGGTGAAGTTGTAGTCTTCTTTCGATTCGTTAAAGGTGAGGTAGCCCGCGTCCTTCAAGAGCGAAGGTAGTGTGAAAACACCTGCGGGTAGTGGCTTCTTCAACATGGTGCGATGACGGTGCAGGCCATGGGTGGTCTGCATGGTGCCGGTGATGATGGCGGATCGAGTTGTGGAGCAGACCGGTGAAGGCATGTAGGCGCGTTCGAATCGCACCCCGGCATCGGCCAGGCCATCGATATTAGGTGTTTCGACCATTTCGTAGCCGTAGCAACCCATCCAGTCGCTCATGTCGTCGACGAAAATCCAGAGGATGTTGGGCTTTTTGTTCGCCACGTTCGCTGCATACGCTGCTTGAAAAGTAGGCAGCAGTAGCGCGGAGAAGAGCAGGGTCAGGAACCTCATGAGTCAGTGTTTCATCGAATGAGAGAGGCCGCAAGGCAGGGGGGGGTGACCGGTTTGCGTCTATATTTGGTTTGCTACTTTTTAAATAAATTATCGATGGTGACGGAGGTTGGTGCATCAAGAGAGAAATTTCAGCCGCGTTGAAACGAAACACGGAAGTTGATTGGGCTGGTCACTTCATTGGGGTCGTTAGCTTCCATGCCGATCCGGTGACAAAACTGTTTCTTGAGTTAGCAATCGCTGCGTGGGTCGTTGTAATCTATGAAAAGTTTAATCCTTTCAATCGCCCTTTTCGTCGGATTCTCTGCGCCCGCGTTTGCAGATGCTGTTCTGACGTCCATCAACACAAAGAGTCCCGATTACGTTATTATTAAAAATACGGGTTCATCAGAGATTAACCTCGGAGGATATAAGTTGGTCGAAGATGATGCTAGCTGGACCATTCCTGGGGGCACGAAGTTGGCGGCTGGTAACAGCCTCAAAGTTTATTGCTTTAGCAAAAAGAAAGCGGCCGCTGAGGGGCGCGCTTTTGCCAAGTCTCAATCGGGGAAGTCCGGAGTTCTCGTGTCGATCGAGTTTGGTATCAGTTCCGGTGAGAAAATTGAGCTCAAGTCGAAGTTCGGCAAGACAGTCTCCGTGATTCGGGGGTAAGCTTTTTCTTGTGCCGCGAGAGTCTTTTGGTAGGGGAGTGTCGCATAGGCACAAGTTGGGTCGGCCGCTTCATTTGAAACCCGCCGAACCTGCGCTAGTGTAACCAGCCTTCGCCGGTGAGCGTATCCTCCGGTGGTCAGTTGGTTAAACATGAGCGCGTCGATACAGGAATTACCAAACTTCAAGGAGATTGCCGAAACGATGGGCTATCTCCCAGACCTGGACGCAAAGTTTCAGTTTCTCATCGATTTAAGCAAGCGGCTACCGCCGATTCACGAGGATGAGGAAACTGACGACTACCGCGTCTGGGGCTGCCAGTCTTCGGTGTGGATTGTGCCGTTTGAGGATGAAGCTAAGCCTGGCGTGCTCAATTTCCGCGGCAAGAGCGATTCCGTGCTCGTCAGCGGCATCATTGCGACCGCGCTTGCGCTTTATTCCGGTCACACGGCTGAAGAGATTCTTACGATTGATGGCCCGGCCGAGATGAAAAGGCTGGACCTCGAATCCCATCTCAGCCCGACCCGACGCAACGGACTGATCGGCATGATTGATCGGATTCGTGAGTATGCGGCGGCTACTCTGGGATAACCTCTCTCGGGGCAACCCTGCCGGGGGCGAGTCAATTGATGCCATTATCACCTTCGTTTGCGCCATGAGATGGCAGTTTACACCGGTGGGATCCACCGGTTTCATGGGATCATGATTGAACGGATCTCCCGACGACTCAGTTTAAAGTTTTTCTCCGTGGCCGCCTTGCTCGGTCTCTTTGGCAAGCGGCCCGCAATGGCTCAGGATAAGAAGGCGAAGTTACAACGCCTCGATCGCTGGGACAAAACCCACGACCGCATTTTTCTCGGGGGCGATTTTTGGGCCAATCCGATGGAGGACTGGGCCATCAAGGATGGCTGGGCCGAGTGCATGACCGATTCGGCCAATCGAAGTATTCACTCTCTCACGCACCAGATCGCGGGGCCGGGCAAAGGTTTTGCCATGTCGGTCAAAGTCGGGCACAGCCGCACCACCAGGAAAGATGGTGGCGCCGGCTTTCGCCTCGGGGTGAAGAGCGACATCAACGAAGTGAAGAGTAATGTCTTTGCGGGCGGCGGAGTCAATGCTGGTCTCGTTGGCCAGGAATTGTTCATCGGCAAGAAGAAGGCCAAACTCACCGGAGCGCTTGATGGCGGTGTGGTCATCCTTGAACTCGAAGGTGCGGCTTCCGGTGATCAGGTGGAACTCATGCTCACGGCCAAGTCCTGGGATAGTGCCGAGGAACTCGGCAAGGTGACGGCGAAGGCCGGGGCCGACAGTCTCATTGGAAACATCGCGCTGGTCAGCCAATACACCGGAGCCAAGGGCCGCACCCAAGGCGTGCTCGGCCACCGTTTCACCGATTGGCAGGTGGGCGGCGACGCTTTCACCGTGAAGCCAGAGCAGAGTTTCGGTCCGATTCTCTGGTCCATGTATACCTTGAGTGACTCCCGCAGCGATGAGGGCTTTGTCATGAAGATTTCAGCGCTGCTCGGGCCCGTGGGTGAAAAAGACAACCGCGAGGTGGATCTCGAAGTGAAGCGCAACGGTCGGTGGGAATCCCTCGGCAGCGAGACGCTCGATCCGGCGGCGTGGGTTTCCACCTGGCGCATTCCGAACTGGAACGAGAAGAAGGATACGCCGTTCCGTCTCGTTTACCACGAGCTGTTCAAGGACGGCAGCGAAGTGCCGGCCGAGTGGACGGGTAAGATTCGCCAGAACCCGGTCGGGCGTCCTGTCCGCATCGGTGGCTTGACCTGCCAGAAAGACTACGCATTCCCTTACGAGCCAGTGGCCAATAACCTGGTGAAGCTGGATCCTGATCTTCTTTTTTTCTCTGGCGATCAGCTATACGAGAACCATGGTGGTTTCGGCATCATTCGTGATCAGGGGGGTCCTGCCATTCTGAACTACCTTCGCAAGTTCTACATGCATGGCTGGGCCTTCGGCGAAGTGATGCGCAATACGCCCACGATCTGTGTGACCGACGACCACGACGTCTTCCACGGCAACATCTGGGGCGAAGGAGGGGAGGCCTGGGACACCGAAACACCTGGTCAGTCCAAAGCTGGCTACAAGCAACCTCCTGGCATGGTCAACGTGGTCCACACCACGCACGCGAGTCATCACCCTGACCTCTACGATGACACTCCGATGAAGCAGGATATCAGCGTTTACTACGGCGACATGGTTTACGGTGGTGTCAGCTTTGCTATCTTGGGAGACCGGATGTGGAAGAGTGGACCGGAGCGTGTCGACACCGGCACAGGCCGTGCCGATCACGTCTATGATCCGACCTGGGACACCATCGCTCTCGACGTTCCCGGCCTCGACCTGCTCGGAGATCGCCAGGAGAAGTTCCTCGAAGAATGGGGCGATGACTGGCGCGGTCACAGCATGAAAATGCTGCTCAGCCAGACACTCTTTGTGAACGCAGCAACTCATCACGGCAAGTATGATGGCTACATCAAGGCCGACCTCGATTCAGGTGGCTGGCCGCAGACGGCCCGCAACCGGACCGTTGATATTCTCCGCAAGTCCAAGGCCCTTCACGTCAACGGTGATCAGCACCTTACGACGATGACACAGTATGGTTCGGCAAAGCAGCGCGACGCGAACTGGTCTTTCTGCACCCCGGCGATCGCAGCGGGTTATCCTCGCTGGTGGCGTCCCGATGAAATCGAAGGCATGAGCCACCAGAACCGTCCTTCCCATGGTCGCGAACACACCGGCGAGTATCTCGATGGATTCGGCAACAAGGTTTACGTCTACGCCGTCGGCAATCCCGAGGTGGGAACCGAGAAACATCGCTATGACCTCGCGCACCAGAAAGCAAGCGGGTTCGGTCTCATCACGGTGGACACGGACGAGAAGACTTATCTTTGCGAAAGCTTCAAGTTTCTCGTCGATGCCACCGATGGCAATCCTGACAACCAGCACCCCGGCTGGCCGGTCAAGATTCACATGGACGAGAACGGTGGTGAGAACCGTTTGGAATCCTAAATCTTTCAGAAGCTCGTCGTTTCAGTATTTCTGTTTTCTTAAGCCTGACAGTTTTTTGACAACTTCCGCATTGGGGAAATGACGGGGCTGGCCGTAGTGTAAGGCATGAATCGATACCTATCTCTATCTCTGGCTTTATTTTCCTCCATGGCAGTGAGTGCGGACGCTGACCATCCGGAACTGAAGCCATTTCCTGAGGCTGAAAACGGCCAGGTGCGTCATGTTATTGTCCTTCCTGAGAAGACCCGTGAAGAGGAAGTCAATTTTCAGGTCGAACTGATACCCGGTAAAGTGATGGAGACGGACGGGGTGAACAGAATCTACCTCGGACATAAGCTGGAATCTCGCCCGCTCAAAGGATGGGGCTATACCTTTTACGAGGTCACGGGTGAAGGCGAGGCAATGAGCACTCTCATTGGAGTGCCCCCGGGGACACCCAGGGTTGAAAAATTCGTCGCAGGCAAATCAATTATGATCCGTTACAACAGCCGCCTACCCGTTGTGATTTATAGCCCTGAGGGAGTCGAGATTCGGTATCGCATTTGGGAGGCGGGAGAAGAGCAGGTCATCAGTGAGTGACTTCTGCTCGACAGCGACCATCTCTCGCAGGTTTTACTGCTTCATTGCCGGCCGCACCCAGTCCTCGGAGATATGGCCGTCCGGCTTGGCTGGCTTGTTCACTTCAACCGGTTCGGCTTTGGGATCGAAGAGCGGCCAATTGTCGGTTCGGAATGGAGATGCGGGGAGCCCCTCCCTGTTGTAGATGAGGTTGCGCTGGGAAGGATTCATGGCCCAGGCATACCGAACAGCGACAGGATTCTCAACCTCCGGTGAGGAGACGACAACGGTGTCGTCCTTAATGCGCGCATTGGCCCAGTGCCAAACCTGATCATTTCCTGCGATGGCAAATGAGTTGATTGGTCCTTCCCTGGCTGCCATCAGTCCACTGCCGATGGAGTCAAAGGAGAGGATGAAGCGACGTTCACGAACGGTGTGACTGATGTATTGAGGCCCGTCTCCGACGATGTCTTTCCCATAGGTATTGGTTAGAGCATGGTAGGCGTGGCGAATACCGATTGGCTTCTTATTCTTGGGATGCAGATCAATGGGGTTTCCCGTATCGATCGTCACCGCCATGCCGGTATTGGGAATGTCGTGGGTGGCGAGGCGCATTGCTTCCCGGCTGACCGCCCAGGAAGCCTCGATGCCTTCGACCGGTTCTGTTTGCTCCGGGTTCCAACTCGGCAGTTGGGTGAACTGGAAAGGGAAGGTGTCAGAGACCGCGCCATTGGAGAGCTCGTGCCAGGATTTTCGGTAGTAACCGATCAGGGTGGCGAGTTGGTTGCGGTAGTGCTCCGCCTGTGGCGCGTTCTTCGCGTTGCGTTCACCCTGATACCAGATCATGCCGCGAATGCCGTATGGACGTATGGGGTAGATCATTGCGTTGAACTGGTGGCCGGGATATTGGTGACCGAGGGTGGCCGGCTTGGTGATGATAGGAGGTGACAGTTGCCTAACACTGTTCTTCATCGTTTCACCGGAATCGATCAGTGCGTTGTAGGCAGCGAGTTCCTCTTCAAATACGGCAAGGCCCTTCTCTTCAGTATCGCCACGAGCGATCATGCGTAGGGCGGTTTCTTTGTAGCCTTCTTTATGAGCGAGGGCTCGGGGATCGTCCTTTTGAATTTCCCAGGGCATCCAGCCTTCGATGGGAGTGCCGGCGAAAGCTTGCTGAATGATGCCGACAGGAACGCCAAGTTCCCTGTGAAGTTTCTTACCGAAGTAATAGGAAACGGCTGAGGTTTCGAGAGCGGACTCGGGCGTGCAGGTTTTCCAGGTGCTGAGTCGGTCGCGGGACTGCTCGAGCGGTTCGTGCCAGTGTTCTCGACTGGACTTGAAGATGCGGAAGTCAGGCAGATCAACATTCGCCTCGCCTTCAGCTTCAAAGCTGTTGCCGACAGACCAGCCCATGTTGGACTGGCCGGCACAAAGCCAGACTTCACCGACGGCCACGTCATTGAGTTCGATGGTATTGTTTCCCTTGATTGTAAGGCTGTGTCCGGTGCCGTGCTCCGGGGTTTCAAGATAGATGCGCCATTGACCTTTGTCGCTGGTGGTAGTGTTTCCTTCAGCGCCCCAACTGGCAGTAACGGATATTTTTTCACCAGGTTCAGCCCAGCCCCAGATCGTATTGCTGATCTGTTGCTGCAGAATCATATGATCAGCAAAAAAGTTGGGAAGGCGAATCTCAGCTGAAGCTATCGTGGAGATACCTGCGACTGCCAATAGTAATGAGAAGCGCTTCATAGGGAATGTGATCGCGAGAAAATAGATTTCAGTTTTGTCCAGAATAGCAAAGAGGCACAGAGTCGCAAGAACGGGTAGGCCTTCAGTGTGTTCGTGGGGGAGACAGAAACCAATTCAAAGTGGGAACTGCGAATTGTTCGATAGGCCTCCCTCGAGTGATTCAGACCTGCTACCGCACTGCGGAACCCCGGTTCTTGATGGGTTCTTACGGTATGAATTTACCGAGCTTGATGGCTTCGGAGAATCCAGACTGCTCAAGCTGTTGCCTGACTTCTTGGCAATTCACTTCTGATAGCTGCGATTGCGGGAGACGAACGGGGCCAAGATCAAAGCCTAGTAGCGGCCAGATGACTTGTCGCACCGCCGCATGAAATGGCCCGGGTTGCCGGTCGAGTAGGCGAACCAATGAAATAGCCTTCCGCATTAAGGCATTGGCTCTTTCGGCATCACCATCGTGGTGCGCTTCGATGATCTGGTTCCAGAGAGGAGCAGCAAATCCGTAGCAACTGCCCACGGCTCCAGTAGCTCCCATGGCGAGGGCTCCGAGAATCATTTCGTCGGAACCGAAAAGAATATCAAACTTCCCACCGCTGACAGCTTGGCAGGCTCCCATCTCCGCGAGAAAAAAATCGCTGAACTTGATTCCTGCGAAGTTTGTAATGAGAGGATCTACCTTTTCCAGAAGCGTTGGCATGTCAAAGCGGACGCCGCTCAGCCGCGGGATATGATAGTAGTAATAGGGGAGGTCGGGAGCAGAGGCAGCGATCTCAGCAAGGCATTCAATTAAGATGTCGAGAGAAGTCGGTTTGAAATAGGTGGGTGGCAGCGATGAGATGGCATCCGCCCCGCACAGACTGGCATGGCGGGCAAGCTCGCAAGCGGTGCTGAGACTGTTGTGCCCCACCTGGACCACAACAGGAAGGCGTCCGTCGGCGGCAGATACCGAAACTTCAGCGACTGCTTTTCGTTCTTCGATGGTGAGCGACTCACCTTCTCCGGTGCTGCCGCAGACATAAAAACCCGACACGCCCCTTTCGATCATGTGCTCGATCATAGCCGGGATGAGGTCGAGGTTGACGGCACCATCGGGAGCAAATGGTGTGTAGGTCGCGGCAATGAGTCCGTTGAGTTTCATGGTTGCGTGAAAATACCCAAACAGGTTTAGCTCAATGACGTGACCCTGTAGAGGCAGAAAGTCGATGACAGCAATTGATCTCGGTGTTAGACAATGTTATAACATAAGCGAACGCGCAAGGGCTTTTCAAGCTATTACGAATCATGTCCACTGTATCGCTCAGCGAGAAAGCGTATCATCATATTCGGCGTCAAGTCTTTGCGGGAGAGTTGGCCCCGGGAGACCGCTTGGTGAATCGGACTCTCGCAACGGAGCTTGGCACCAGCTTTATCCCGGTTCGGGAAGCCATCAGCCGGTTGGCCAGTGAGGGATTGGTAGAGCAGGTCGCCGGCGCCGGAGCATTCGTGCGCACGTTCGATCGACAGGAAATTTCCGAGATTTACGACGTTCGTGAGTTGTTTGAGCCCTACGCGGCGGCCCAGGCGGCGCGCTTCATGACGGATCACGAAATTTCTGAGTTGGAGTCGCTGTTAAAAGAGTGGGAAACAGTCGGGGAAACGATTTTGTCGCGCAAGCGTGGCGCGACAGAGGTGGATCTCGATCGCTGGCTTGACTTGAATGAGCGATTTCACGAAGTGATGATCCGAGCTTCGAGAAATCATATGCTCTCAAAGATTACCAAGGATGTGAACGTGCTCTCACAATGCTTCGCCGCTCATCGCGGTTCTCCTCGGCTACTGTCCGGAGAGACGGTGAAGTCCACGCTCGCTTCGCACCGTAAGTTGTATGAATTGCTGGCAGATCGCGATGCGACTCGTGCGGAAGCGTTGGTAAGAGACCAGTTGTCATTTGGGCGTGAGTCGGTACTCGACTTTTTTGATCAAAATCGGAATCGTTCAATTTGATGAAACCCTTTTTCATAGCACTGGCAGCTTTGGCCGCCATGTCCATGTCTGAGGCGGCAGTGCGCCCCAATGTCATTCTCTTTCTAGTAGATGACCTGGGGTGGAGAGATCTTGGTTGCCAGGGTAGCGAGTATTACCAGACACCCAACATTGATGCCTTGGCGGAATCGGGTCTCAGGTTCACTGACGCTTATGCCGCTTGTGCGGTTTGTTCACCGACTAGAGCGGCTATCCTGACCGGAAAGTATCCTGCCCGCCTCATGTTGACGCAGTGGCTGCCGGCAGGGCGTTGGAGTGCCACAGAAAATAAGATGAAAGAAGGACGATTCCTTCGCTCCTTACCATTGGAAGAAGTGACACTGGCAGAAGCGCTGCGGGAAGAGGGGTATGCCACCTATCATGTCGGAAAGTGGCACCTCGGAGGTGAACCGTTTTCGATGCCGAGGCACCATGGATTTGACAAAAACGTGGGAGGTGATGACCATGGCGCCCCGGGCAGTTACTTTTATCCCTTTAAAGGAAAGTGGACCGTTCCGACAACCAGGGAAGCTGTCGCCAAGCAGGCATTCGATGGAGGTAGCGAAGGAGACTTCCTCACCGACCTGATGGCGGAAGAGGCAGGCAAGTTGATTCGCAGCTCGGGTGAGGATCCTTTCTTTCTCTATCTCCCGTTCTACGGAGTCCACAGCCCGCTTCAAGGGAAAAAGGACAAGGTCGAACGCTATGCTGCGATTCCGAAAAAAAAGCGGCAGGGCGATCCCAAGTATGCCGCCATGGTGGAGTCGATCGACGATGCAGTGGGACATGTCATGCGAGTCGTGGAGGAACTGGGGGAAACCGAAAACACCCTCGTCATTTTCACGTCGGATAACGGGGGGTTGGCCAAGGCAACCAATCATGAGCCGCTGCGAGCTAACAAGGGCTCCCACTACGAAGGTGGCATCCGGGTGCCTTTCATCATGGCGGGTGCCGGCATCGGGCTGGATGCTCCAGACGGCGTCGACCTGCCAGTCACGTCCTGTGATCTCTACCCGACCGTTCTCGCTATCACCCGAACGCCGATGCGGAAGTCAGACGGAATGAACCTGGCGCCATTGGTGAGCGGTCTTGGTGAGGTCGAGTTTTCCCCGGACCGTCCCATCTTCTGGCACTATCCCCACTACAATCAGCATCCTTCGAGCGCCCCTATCTCCATCATCCGACGCGGGCCGTGGAAACTGATTGAGTTTCTCGATTCGGGGCAAGTGGAACTTTACCACCTCGGCGAAGACATCGGGGAATCCCAGGACCTGTCCGAAGAGAAGCCAAAGCTGGCGGCTGAATTGTTGAAGCAACTGGCTGATTGGAAAAGAGAGGTCGGCGCGGACCCGATGCAGCCCAACCCTCAATACAAAAAAAAGGAGGTAGTGGAATGAGGAAGCTGGTGGTCTGGTTTCTGGCCCCTGTGATCGGATGCTTCGCGGCAGCTTCGGAACGTCCGAATATTCTCCTCATTGTATCCGAGGACAATGGGCCTGAACTGGGATGCTACGGTCAACCTTATGTGGAGACGCCGGTTCTCGACGAGTTGGCGGCAAGCGGTATTCGTTATGAACGAGCCTATGTCGCGCAGGCAGGTTGCAGTCAGTCGCGAGCTGCCCTGCTGACCGGTCTCTACCCGCATCAGAACGGTCAGATTGGATTGGCCACGTGGAAGTTTGGACTCTACCACGGAGCGACGCCCAACCTGGTGCGGTCGCTCAAGGGGGCAGGCTATCGCACCGGCATCATCGGAAAGCTTCATGTCAATCCGGAGGAAGCCTTCCCTTTTGACTTCAAAGCGATTCCAACGTCGAATTTCGCCCGAAAGAATCAGGATCAGTATGCGGTCGAAGCTAAGGAATTTATCGAGGCGTCCGATGAGCCATTTTTCCTTAGCGTGAATTATCCTGATGCGCATCGGCCATTTTTGGCTGAGGTGGACGGCGTGCCGGCGAAGCCTCTTACAGAGGGAGATGTGACACCGCTGGACTACTTTGGGCTCGATACGCCTGAATTGCGTCGCCAGACCGCGGACTACCTCAACTGCATGAGCCGTCTCGATGTGCAGGTAGGAGAATTGCTGGAGGTGTTGCAAGCCTCCGGAAAGGCGGATGATACGCTCATCATTTACATGGGAGACCACGGGGCCGACATGTTGCGCGGTAAACGAACCTCGTATGAGGGGGGAGTCAGGATACCGTTGATTCTTTCGTGGGCAGGAAAGATCAAGCCGGAGCAGGAACGAAGCGAGTTGGTCTCCACGCTCGACTTGATGCCGACCTTGTTGAGAGTCGCGAGAGCCGACCTGGTTGACTATTTGCCTGGTCGAGATCTGGTTCCGATGTTCGACGGGTCAAAAGTCGAGTGGCGCACTTACCTTTTTACCGAGTATCACACTCATTCCGCTCATAACTACTACCCGCAACGAACGGTGCGGGATGATCGCTACAAGTTGATTTGTAATTTGATGCCGGGCGAGGTCAATCCAGGCTATGAATTCACGCGGCGAAAGTTCTTTGAGGAGAAACGTGAAGTCGTTGCGGCGGCGCCGAGCCCAGTAAGGTCTGCTTATGAGCTGATGGAGCGACCTCCGGCCTATGAACTCTACGACCTTGAGGCTGATCCTTACGAATTCATCAACCTGGCGGAGAACGAAGAGTACGCGGAAGTGCTCGCTCGATTGCAGGGGGAACTGGAGCGCTGGCGCGACGAGACGAATGATCCAATGCGAGATTCGGAGAATATTCTTAGGCTTAAGGCGGAGATCGATGCTTGTCTCGACGGTGTCGATGCGTCCAAGGCGAAGTTGAACCTGACCTATCCGGAATACTTTTTCTCTGCCTCCGCGGCCATACCTCAAGGGAACGGGAAGAACGTGCTCTTCATTGCGATCGACGATTTGCGTCCGGCCTTGGGATGTTTCGGTGACTCGGTGGCGATGACGCCCCATATCGATGCGCTTGCCCGTCGGGGGGTGATTTTCAATCGTGCCTATTGCCAGTTGGCCGTCTGTGCCCCTTCACGGCACTCCGTGCTGACCGGGCTTCGACCGGATACAATCAAGGTTTGGGACTTGGGAACGCATTTTCGTGAGGCGCTTCCGGACGCGGTGACCTTACCGCAAGCGTTTAAGAAGGCGGGATATTCGACTCGGTCGATTGGGAAGATTCTTCACGGAAGTGGAGCGCCTTCTCAGGATCCTCCCTCATGGTCGGTTGATCCCATACTCGATACCAACCGGGCGCCGGAACTGCGTTATGCCCTGGCCGAGAACCTTAATGGCTCGGGTTTGAAGCGAAATAGCTCAGAGGCTGCATCCGTCGAGGATGATTACTATATCGACGGACTGATCTGCCGGGAAACGATCACCGCGCTAAAGGGATATGCGGAATCGGGAGAGCCCTTTTTTCTTGCGGTAGGCTTCAAGAAGCCGCACTTGCCGTTTTGTGCTCCGAAGCGCTATTGGGACCTCTATGATAGGGAAGCCATTTCGTTGCCTGCTTCGATGGCTCATCCCAAGAAAGCTCCTGAATTTGCCGTTCGCAGCTGGAGGGAGTTGGAAGGATACCGCGATATCGCGAAGAACGGCTCGCTAACCGTGGCCCAGGTCAAAGAGCTACGTCATGGCTACTATGCGTGTGTGAGCTACATTGACGCTCAGGTTGGGAAGTTGATGAAAACGCTGGAGGCGTCCGGACTCATTGAAACTACGGTCGTCTGCCTCTGGGGAGACCATGGGTTTCACCTTGGAGAGCAGGGACTTTGGACCAAGGCCAATAACTACGAGTGGTCGACGCGAGTGCCGCTCCTGATAGCTGATCCGGGTCAGGAACCGGGAAAAACCGAGGCACTCGTAGAGTTGGTCGATATTTACCCAACCCTGGTCGAGCTTTGTGAGCTGCCGATTGGCAGTCAGCTTGAAGGACAGAGCCTCATTCCTTTGCTGAGAAATCCTCATCAGCCGTGGGCGGAGTCAGCCATGAGCCAGTATCCCCGGTCAAAACAGGGGAATCGTCACAGTCGCGATGGAGATTTCATGGGTTACACCATTCGAACACGCGATTACCGCTATGTGGAATGGCGAAACTCTGACACGGGTGATGCTGTGGCGGTGGAGCTTTACGATCACCTCAAAGATCCTGACGAAATCGCGAATGTAGCTCAGAACTCTGCCTATCATCCTATTCTCAAGCGTCATGAGGCACTGCTTCGCCTCAGTCTGGAATCTTCCCGTTCGGCATCACGAAACCTTTCTTTACCTTAATAAATCTCCAACATTGATGAAACCCTCATTTCATATCAGTCAATTAATCTCGCTTAGTGGAATCATCCTCTGGTTCGGTCAAACCGGTCTCTCGGAAAATGTTCTAGAAGCAAGCCTTGATCCGTTTCTCGGTGACGCTGTTGTCGAAATTCAAACCGTCTTTGAGGATGAACGATTTCCCAACGTGGTCGTTTCGACGGAAGGCACTGTCCTCGCCACTTTTGGTAAAAAAACCTTGCGCGTTTGCCGGAGCGAAGATGGCGGCAAGACCTGGGGCGAACCGATACGGATCGCGGAATCGGGAATTCACGGAGGAGGAACGACGGTGGATGAGAACACCGGGGATATTCTTGTGTTTGTGGAGGATGAGCATCCACCGGCACCACTGACTGTCTACCGCAGTCAGGATGATGGTAAAACCTGGCTGGTCGATAACGTTATCATTCATTCGGATTCAGAGGGACGTGAGGTCTCAATGCACATGAATGAACATGGTATCACCTTGCGCCATGGGCAGCATAAAGGACGTCTGCTGAGGCCATCGCGTCATTACGGTGAGGGGAATCGTCCCGAAAGTTTGTTCCCGACCCACTTTACCAACGCCATCTACAGCGATGACGGTGGTAAGACCTGGAAGGCCAGCGATCCATTCCCGCACATGGGGACTGGTGAGGCCGCAGTGGCGGAGTTGTCAGATGGGCGTATTTATTACAACTCCCGTCGCCACTGGGCGCCTGAAAATGTTGATTCGCGCCGTCGTTGGATTGCATGGAGCGATGATGGGGGTGAAACCTGGCAGGATGGTGGTATCTGTGAAGTGCTTCCTGATGGGGCTCAGGACAGGGACTACGGCTGCATGGGGGGATTGGTCAGATTACCGGTGAAAGGTCGGGATATTCTTCTATACAGTAACTGCGATAGCGATACTGGTCGAAAGCAGGGCACGATCTGGGGCAGTTTTGACGGTGGAAAAACCTGGCCGATTAAGCGTCTCATTTACGAAGGTCAGTTTGCTTATTCATCCCTGAACGTGGGCCGCCCGGAAACTGGTTCTGAAGGCTGGGTCTACCTCCATGTTGAAAGTGAAGGGGGTTCAAAAGTGGCGCGCTTCAATCTGAGTTGGCTGCTGGAAGGAGAATTGACGGGCGACGGACACATTCCAGTTGAGCTGGCTCGATGAAACAACTTGTGTTGATCGCGGCTGCCTCGGTTAGCCTGTTGGGATCGCAGCTCACGGGGGAAGTTGCGCGCCCCAATGTGTTGTTCCTGGCGGTGGATGACCTGAAGGACTGGGTCACTTGCCTCGGCGGATATGAGGGCACGGTTCAAACGCCGAACATTGATCGTCTCGCGGCGGGAGGGACGTTGTTCACCAATGCACACTGCCCCTCACCTAAGTGCGCACCGTCACGTGCAGCGATTATGACGGGACTGATGCCTTCGACCACGGGGCTCTATGACAACGGGAACTGGTGGTATGCTAATTATCCTGACGTAACCACTATCCCGGTGCACTTCATGCGGCATGGTTATAAAGTGGTGGGTGCTGGAAAAATCTTTCATCACACTGCCGGTAATCATCCTCCCAACCAGTGGGACGATTTTCAAAAGTTGCTCTTTCGTGATGATCCCTGGTTTCGCGGGGTGAAGTTGAACTACCCCTGGTCGGATCACGAGCCCTATCCGAAAGGCTTCCCTTTCAGTGGTGTGAAAGGTCTCGGGCATGAGAACGACTGGGGATCACTGGGATACAAGGAGGCGGACTACGATGATTCCAAGTCGGTGACTTACGCAGTGGAATTCCTCAAGCAGGAGCGAAACGGACCTTTCTTCCTGGCCTGCGGTTTGTTTCGACCGCACCTGCCCTGGTATGTGCCTCAACCGTATTTTGATCGGTATCCGCTCGATGAAGTCGTCTTGCCGAAGGTGAGGGAGGATGATCTCAAAGATGTGCCCAACGCTGGGAAGGCATTTGCTAAGGCCCGTAAGAAAGACCTTGAGACGATTCTAGAGGCGGATCAATACCGGGAGGCGGTGCAAGCCTACCTCGCCAGCATCACTTATGCCGATGCTCAGTTGGGACGAGTGCTGGAGGCGCTGGAAGAGAGCAGTCAGGCTGACAACACCGTGGTGGTGCTTTGGTCAGACCACGGTTGGCATCTCGGGGAGAAGGGGCACTGGCACAAGACCACGCTGTGGGAAGAAGCCACTCGTGTACCGTTCATCATTTCGGCTCCGGGGTATGAACCAGCCCGTTGCTCCCGGCCCGTTAGTCTGGTGGATCTCTTTCCGACCTTAAATGAATTGTGTGGGCTGCGGCTTGATGACGCTCATGACGGCGAAAGCTTGGTGCCTTTGCTGGAGGATCCTGAAGCATCTCTTGATCGCGTTGGAGTCATGATCCAATACAAGCCGGGCAATGTCGCGATCCGGAGCGACCGCTTTCGTTACATCCGTTACGCCGACGGCAGTGTGGAATTCTATGATCACGCGGCCGATCCCTATGAGTGGAAGAATCTGGTAGACGACAATGCCATCAGCGAGGCAAAATCTGCCTTGGCGCATTTCGCAACCTTTGAGTGGGCGGAGCCGTCTTCAGCTAAGAAGAAATTTGACTTCGATCCTGAGACCTTCACCTGGACGGAAAAGTTGACTGGTCGAGTGATTGACGGGAAGGCCCCGGTGACCCCCTGATAAACATGAGGATTAGACGAACAGGATTCATGATGTGGTTCGTCTTGAGCGTAGGTTTGAGCTATCTGGTCAGCCCGTCGTTCGCGAAGCCCCGCCCCGATGTGCTCTTCGTTGCGATCGATGACATGAACGACTGGATCTCGCTCCTGGATCCGGAATCACCAATCCGAACCCCTAACCTGGAGCGTCTCGCCAAGCGAGGCACTCTCTTCAAGAGGGCCTATTGCGCGTCGCCTGCCTGCAATCCTTCCCGCGTGGCGACCCTGACGGGACTGCGTCCGACATCCACCGGGGTCTATGGCAACAAGAGCAATTGGCGCAAGGTGCTGCCGGGGCGAAAGACGATCATGCAGCAGTTCCGGGCTGCCGGCTATGAAGTGAAGGGCGCCGGGAAAATTTTTCATCATCATCTCGACGGTGCCTTCCACGACGACGCGTCATTCGATGAGTTTCAGCCCATGGCGCCGCAGAATATGCCGGAGGACAAGCTGAATGGTGCGCCGCAGTATGGTTCGCCTAATACCGACTGGGGCGAGTGGCCTTCGGAAGAAACGGACACGATCGATTTCAAGACGGCTGACTACTGCATCGAGGTGTTGCAGGGAGATCGAAGTGAGGAACCTCTTTTTCTCGCCTGCGGGATTTTCAAGCCGCACTCACCGTTCTTTGCGCCCGCAATCTACCATGAACCTTATCGCGGGATGGATCTGCCTGAGCGGAATCCTGATGACTGGAACGACCTGCCTTCCGGAGCCGATGATCTGATGAATTCAAAGCGTTGGTTCTGGACTGGGATGATGGAAGTGGAAGATCAATCTTCGGGATCCTATCAGCGGTTCATTGAAGCTTACGCGGCTTGTTGTGCCTTTGCTGATGCTCAGTTGGGGCGCGTCCTCGACGCGCTTGATGCCAGTCCTCGAGGGAAGGAAACTATCGTGGTTCTGTGGTCTGATCATGGTTTTCACCTCGGCGAGAAAGATCACATCGAAAAGTTTGCGCTTTGGGAGAAAGCCAATCGTATTCCGATGATTGTGGTGGCACCTGGGGTGACGACTCCTGGAAGTGTCTGTAATGCCCCGGTCGATTTGACGGCCTTGTATCCCACCTTGCTGGAGTTGGCGGGGTTACCAGAAGACAGCAGGGCGGATGGTGACAGCCTTGTTCCTCAATTGAAGAATCCCGACCACGAACGACCGTCACCGGCGCTGATGACTTACGGGAGGGGTAATCACGCGGTGCGCACAAAGAGGTGGCGCTACATCCGCTACGCCGATGGCACCGAGGAACTTTACGATCATGAGTTGGATCCTGAGGAATGGACCAACGTGGCTTCTGCTCCGGAGCATGTTGCTGTCTTGAAAGAACACCGGCAGTGGCTCTTCATGGTTGAGGCTGATCCTGTCGCTGATTTAAAACGAAAACCCAAGATCAAAAGTAAATGATGAGCCGATTTGGAACTGCGCTGGCAGGGATGATCCTCTTGGTGGCCAATGTGGTCGACGCTGCCGAAAACGTGACTGTCGGTGCGGGGGGGATTCAATGGCACTCACTCCCAAAGCTTCCTGACGATCATGGGCTAGCTGGTCCGTTTGCCGGGAAAATCGGGGGATCGCTGGTCGTTGCCGGTGGGGCTAATTTCCCGGAAGCACCGCCGTGGGAAGGCGGAAAAAAGGTCTGGCACGATCGCATTTTTGTTTACTCAACCGAGCAGAATTCGTGGATGGTTTCAGAGATGCGGCTCCCCCAACCTCTAGCTTACGGGGTGTCGCTGACGCTGCCCGGGCGTGCTTCTGTGGTGGTGCTGGGAGGCACTGATCAGGAGAACGTTCCCACCACGACCGCGCTGGAACTGCGATTAGTCTCGGGGAACGTGATCCTGACCGAACTGCCTTCGCTCCCCGTGCCCCTAGCTGAAATGAGTGGGGAGGCGATAGGCAACACGCTTTACCTTTTTTCGGGACGAACCAGCGGAAAAACATCTCAGACCCTGTTTCAAATCGACCTCGACGCCGTCAAGCCCCAGTGGAAGGCTTTGCCGTGGCCCGGTGAGGCCAGAGGGCGTATGCATTCCATTGCGGGGAAGCAAGGTGAGAAGCTCTACTGGTTTGGGGGTCGCGACCGGATGTCCGAAGATTCCATTCCCTTTCCCGAAGACCGCATGGAACCCGAGAGCCTCGATTTTCTCAGGGACTGCTATCGCTTCGATCCTGTCAGTGGTGAGTGGGAGCGATTGGCGGATCTTCCGGCCGGTCTTTCCGCGGCCCCGTCCCCCGCGGTTTCAATCGGAGACGCGCACCTTCTCGTAGTTGGCGGTGTGACCGTCGATTTCCTGAAGGAACAGCTGGCGGCACGACCTGAGCTGAATGGACAAGGTCATGAGCACCCTGGCTTTGCGAAGACAATCTGGGGGTATCACATAGTGACCGACACCTGGGCGCCAGTGGATGAAATCCCCTCTGAGTTCGACGCGCCCGTGACGGTCCCGGTGGTGATGGGAGATGAGAATGTCTTCGTAATTCCGTCAGGAGAAATCAGACCCGGGGTTCGGACGCGGCAGGTCATTCGCGGACACGTGGAGGTCAATCGAGCTTCTTTCGGAATGGTAAACTGGATCGTAGTTGCGGTTTATCTTCTCGCCATGGTCGCGATTGGCTACGGCTTCATGAGGCGGGCGTCTTCCGCTTCGACCGACACCTATTTCCGTGGAGGGCAGCAGGTGCCATGGTGGGTCGCGGGTCTCTCTATCTTTGCGACGATGCTGTCGGCTATCACCTTCATGGCGATTCCAGCGAAGGCTTATGCCGAAAACCTCAACTTCTGGATTGGCCAGTGGGCCATGGTACTGATCGTGCCATTGGTTGTTTTCTTTTATCTTCCTTATTTCCGAAAGCTGAATATCACATCGGCATACGAGTTTCTCGAGAATCGCTTTAATCTAGCGTCTCGCTTAGTCGCCAGTTCATTGTTCATGCTCTTTCATATTGGGCGAGTCGCTATCGTGCTCTATCTGCCGGCTCTGGCACTATCTAGTGCCACCGATATCAATATCTATGCCGCTATTCTCGCTATTGGAGTGCTCTGCATCATCTATACCGTCATGGGTGGGATTGAAGCGGTAGTGTGGACGGATGCGATTCAAGCGCTGGTTCTGTTAGGTGGAGCGCTCCTGTGCCTGTTTATCGTGATTTTTAATCTCGAGGGTGGCATGAGCACGCTTATCGATATCGCCCGGGAAGATGGAAAGGGCCTCGTCGCTGAGTGGGATTTCCTCGACTTCAGTTCCTCGACCAACTCCGGCTGGGTCATCTTTCTCGGGTTTCTCTTTGCATCGCTGCCATCGTACACGGCAGGGCAGGATGTGGTGCAGCGATATGTGACCACTCCAAGTGAGAAAGCGGCAGCGCGTTCCCTCTGGCTGAACCTACCCATGACCTTGTTGGGCTCCTTGCTCTTCTTCGGCCTCGGAACCGCACTCTATGCCTTCTACAAATCCCAGCCGGAACTGCTTGATCCCACGCTGGAACGGAATGACGGGATCTTACCGTTCTTCATCCTGCAGAACCTGCCGGTAGGAGTTGCCGGGCTGATTGTTGCCGGCATCTTTGCGGCGGCACAGTCGACGATTTCCAGTTCGTTAAACTCGGTGGCGACTGCGTTCGTGACGGATTACTACGGTCGCATCCTGAAACCGGAATCGCCTGATCCGGCACGTCTCACGGTAGCGCGGCGAGTTGTGATCGCTTTGGGTCTTGTCGGAATTGTGCTTGCCTCTTGGATTGCAGCGACGGGGATGAAGTCGGCCTTTGATGCGTTCAATACCTTCATCGGCATGGCCCTGGGTCCGGTGGGTGGCATGTTTTTCCTCGGCGTTTTTGTGAAGCGATCATCAGGCTCTGCTGCCTTGATCGGAGCGGTCATAGGATTCCTGACCGTGTTAACGCTTCACTTCGCGAGACAGGTCGGAGCGATCGATCTCTGGCCGGTTCTTAACGGCATGATCAGTTTTACTGTTACAGCTGTCGTGGGCGCGCTGGTTGGACTCTCACGGCGAACAAGCGCACCATCAGATTGCGGTTAGAAATTGCCAATAACCTCCAATGCCCGATCCACATCGGGGATGTCTTTGTGCGTGACGAGGCGCAGTCGAGTCGGTCCCATCGAACCAGAGAGAATGTCCTCGCCAGCCAGTTGGTCCATCGCGGAAGCCATCGCTTCCGGCGTTTCGAAATCGAACATGACCAGGTTGGTCTCGGGAGGCAGAGCTGTTCCGGAGATCGATGATGCGGCAAGAGCTTCACTGAGTCGTTTGGCGTTGCGATGATCTTCAACCAGTCGATCGACGTTGTGCTTCAGGGCAAACAATCCCGCTGCGGCAAGGTAACCGGCCTGGCGCATGCCGCCGCCGAAGGCCTTTCGCATGCGGTTGGCCTCGTGGATGAATTCCGCTCCGCCCAGCAGGAGAGAACCGACTGGTGCGCCGAGTCCCTTGGAAAGACAGACCGAAATGCTGTCGAAGATCCTGCCAAAATCCTGCGGCGATTGCTTTGTCTTAACAACCGCATTAAAGACGCGGGCCCCGTCGAGGTGAAGGCGGAGATCGTGTTCGTTGCAGATCGAACTGATGCGCCGGATTTCATCGAAGTCCCAGACCGTCCCGCCTCCCTTGTTGCAGGTGTTCTCGATCGAAACGAGACGAGTGCGCGGATAATGAGGATCGTCGGGGTTGATCGCTGCAGCCACGTCGTTGGCTGAGAAGCGACCGCCGTCGCCATGCATCAGCTTGCAGGAAATTCCTGAGTGCAAGGCAGCGCCGCCACCTTCGTAGACGTAGACGTGAGCGGTCTCATCGCAGATCAATTGATCGCCCGGACGGGTGTGTGACCGGATTGCTATCTGATTGGTCATGGTGCCGGACGGGCAGAAGAGTGCACCGTCCATGCCGAAGAGATGGGCCGCGAACGACTCCAGTTCGAGGACGGTGGGATCGTCACCGAAAACGGCATCGCCAACCTCGGCCGAGTGCATCGCCTCGAGCATGGCGGGGCAGGGTCGGGTCACGGTGTCACTGCGGAGATCAATCTGCATAGGTGGGAGCCGATGGAATCAAGGCAAGTTCCGCCACCATCTCATCGTAGCGGAAGATGCCAATCTTCGGTTCTTTGAAATGCGGACCGGCTTATCCGAACGAGTAAGGCGCCCGGTATTCGCGGGTGAGCCACGCCGGATCGCCGGTGTCGTCGGCAAATTCGTTGGTCTCCGGATCCCACTTCACGTTCGCATTGAAGTAGTAGCCGATGTTCATAAGGTGACAGCATACCGCCGAACCACCGCCGACGACTTCGTCAGTGATCGGCTTGGTTCGATTGGCAACGGCCTTAAGGAAATCCGAAACATGGCCCGCGCTCTTGTAGAGTTTCACCTCCGCGTTCTCAAGGAACTCGCGCTCTGCCAGGGTGTACTGGGATGTCACTGATTTGTCTTCGCTACTGAGTGCTTTGTATTTCACCTTGCCATCGATAGTGAGAGCGAACTTGCCACGCGAAACTTGGACGAGTCCCTTGGAACCGTGAAACTCGACCCCGATCCCACCGCCGTGAGTCACGGTGACACCGTTGGCATACTTGAGCGTGCAGCCGCGCCTTGCGTCGGGATCTTCCGGGGGAATAATTTCAACCGGACCGGAGCCGTCCATGCCGAGTCCCCACTGAGCGATGTCGAGGTGGTGGGCACCCCAGTCGGTGACCATGCCGCCGCCGTACTCGCGATAGTTTCTCCAACGAGGGAAATTATTATGAATGCCTCGCGGGCTCAGAATGGAGTGGTAGGGGCGTTCCGGGGCAGGCCCGAGCCAGCGTTCCCAGTCGAGTCCGGGTTCCATTTCTTCTTCCGGCAGGTCGCAGGGAACACCCGGGTCGCCAAAGTTGCATTCGACGCGCTCGATCTCGCCGATGACGCCGTTGCGAACTAATTCGCAGGCGACGCGGAATTCCTTGGAGGAACGCTGCATCGATCCGGTTTGAAGAACCCGATCGTTCTTCTCTACTTCGTCGATCACGGTGATGGCTTCGAAGATGTTGTGAGTCAGCGGTTTTTCGCAGTAAACGTCCTTACCGGAGCGCAGGGCTGCCACCGTCGGGATGGCATGCCAGTGGTCCGGGGTCGCAATGCAGACCGCGTCGATGTCGTCGCGGGCAATGATGTCTTCGTATTTCGTGGTGGCGATGCATTCGATATTGAGGCCTTTGCTGGCATTCTGTTCATCAACCCGGGCCTTGGCATCCTTGAGGCGGGCTTCGTCGACGTCACAGACGGAAACCACATGAGTGCCGTGGCTCATGAAGTTACGCAGTAGACCGCGGTTCTGCTTGCCCATGCCGATGAAGCCCATGCGGAGGGGTTTTAATTTTGTTTCGGCACCCGAGAGGCCGTGGGGGAGAATGAGCGGGGCTGCGGCAGCGCCTGCGGAGGTTTTGAGGAAATTTCGACGGGTTTGATTCATAGTGGGAGATGCTAGATAGAGCCGGCGCAGAAGGCTATCCCGTATCTGCGGCAAAGTTTGCAAAT
>PKCI01000078.1 GCA_002862135.1 Verrucomicrobiota bacterium
CAGCTCGTAGAGAAAGACATCCCGTTGCTGCAATCGGTTATGGATGAAGAATTTCAGGCGCTGCTGTTGAAGGGCAGACGCAATTACCTGTGCCCGAACCGTCTTCAGAACGCGATGTCGGGTGGTGGGGAGATGTTCACATCATCTGAACTGGAGGAACTCAAGGCGATTTGGGAGTGGGCCAGGTCTACCGAGGACGGCACCTTGAGTGATCTCGATTTCATACCCTCGGGGCGGGTTTGGTCGCAGGTCTGTAGTGAAGCCCACGCGTGCACCGTCAAGCGCTGCGGATTTTCCGGAGCCTGTTTTTATCAGGAGGCCCGCAAGCAGGTCGCTGATGCGGATGTCGTAGTGGTGAATCATACCCTGTTCTTTACCCTGTTGAATAGTCAGGCCGATTTCACCGAATCTGACGAGGGATTTCTCTTCGCCAACGACTTTCTTATTTTTGATGAGGCTCACACTCTGGAACAGGTGGCTGCGAAGCAGCTCGGCCTCTCGATTTCGCAGGTTGGAATGAAGTTTGATCTGCATCGCCTTTACAACCCGAAGAACCGGAAAGGGCTCTTCCAGCTGACTGGTGACAGCCAGGGACGGCGCCAGACGATGAAGTTGCTCGACGATATCGACGAGTTCTTTGAAGAAGTCGAAGACCTCTGCGAGTGGGGCGAGTGGGGAAGGGAGTTTCGAATTCGTAATCCCGAATTTGTTGAGGACACGCTCGGAGCCGGGCTCATCGAAGTGGGGCGCCGTGCCCGTGCGGTTGCGGATCTTGCCGATGATACCACCCGCAATGAGCTTGCGGAACTGGCTCGTCGTCTTGCCGACTGTCGTGCCGGCCTCGCTACGTTCCTCGACCAGGGTGATGAAGGTTCGGTCTACTGGGTGGAAAAGAGCGAACGGGATTCCATCAGCCTGAATGCGGCGCCCATCGATGTGGCCGAACTGCTGCGCCCTGTTTTCTTCGAGCGAGACCGACCCTGTGTCTTCACTAGTGCCACACTGGGCATCGGTGATCGCGACCTCGGCTATTTCCGGAACCGCGTCGGTGCTCAGGAGGTCGAAGCCATTCAGATCGGGAGTCCCTTCGATTACACTGAGCAGATGAAGATTCACCTTGTCAAGGACATGCCCATGCCGAATGCGCCGGGCTACGACGAGGCACTGATCGAGTGGATTGGCCGCTTCGTGCAGATGTCAGGCGGGCGGGCTTTTGTGCTCTTCACCAGTTACAAGCTGCTCCAGAAGGTGGCCGGTGAGATGGAGGAGTTCTTTGATGATCACAAGATCGAGTTGCTGGTGCAGGGGAAAGGCAAGTCGCGAGGCCAGCTCATTGAGTCCTTCAAGAGCGACGAGACCAGTGTGCTCTTTGGCACTGACAGCTTCTGGACGGGCGTCGACGTGCCCGGCAAGGCACTGACAAACGTCATCATCACTCGACTGCCTTTCGCGGTTCCCGATCATCCACTGACCCAGGCGAGGCTCGAGCAGATCGAGGAGCGCGGGGGGAATTCCTTCATGGAATACAGCGTGCCCGAAGCAATTTTGAAGCTCCGTCAGGGCGTGGGGCGACTCATCAGAAGTTGCGAGGACGAGGGACGAGTGGTTCTGCTCGATGCCCGCATTCTCAATAAGCGCTACGGGAAAGCATTTCTTGCGGCGATGCCGGAGGCTCCGGTCCTAATTGAAGATTAGGCCTCGGATCGCCCCTTCTTTCACTGGAGAAAGCGCCGAGTTGTGCTAAATACCCCGATTTATGTCCACTGTCTCACAACGTGTTCAGGCCGAGAGACCCTGTAGTATCACTGGTTCGTCTAGCGCTGAAATCGTAGCTAACAAAGCGCGCGAGGGTCACGATCTGCGTAATGTGATGAATCTGGAGAGTGGCCTCATCTATGTAGATCCGCTGCCGATCGAGGATTTGTCGAAGTTCTACAAGGAGGACTACCGCAAATCCTATAAGGACGTTTTCGTTCCCAAAAAAAAGCACATTTATCGTGCCGGGAACGTGGCCACGGCACGCCTTGATCACTCCAGGGGCCAGATCAAGGCAGGCATTCGCAGTCTCGATATCGGTGCCGGAGGAGGGGAATGGGTTTACCTGATGAAGCGTCTGGGTAATGATGCCTATGGGATCGAGCCAAACCGGGGCTACGGCTCCTTTGCACGAGACAACTACGATGTGGAGGTTTTCCTGGGTATGTATCAGGAGGCCGAGTTTGAGAAGGAGTCCTTTGATCTCGTCACGCTGTTCCAGGTGCTGGAACACCTTGCAGATCCCGTCGAGGACATCCGTAGCATGAGCGAATTTCTTAAGCCGGACGGGCTTTTCGTAATCGAGGTGCCGGACATTCTTTTTCCGGGGATGCGGATTGATCACAAGTGGCATGACGGCCACCTCTACGGCTTTGACTGGTTGACACTCGAAGCTGTGGCTGCCAAAGCCGGCTTGAAGAAGCTCTCTCTCGACGTCAATCCGGGTAACCTCTACGGAGTTTTCCAGAAAGTAGAGGCGGAGGTCGCAGTTCCAAACCTCGAAGGCCACTTCGAAGAGGCGAAGAAGCGGCTCTTCGGAGGACGGGACAGCTACTGGTCGCTGCCCGATACATACCTCAAGGTGCCGAAGCGCTTGGTTTATCGCACCAGCGAGTATTTAATTGCCAAAAAGTTAGATCAGCCGCGGACGATTCTAGATTCAATCTACGACAAAGTTGCCAACTGAACTCCATTGGTAAATCGGCACAGGATTTGCTCAAAGTAGGAGTGGTTTTCTTGGTTGGCGTAGGTAAGGTGCGGCGAAATCCGGGGAATGGTGGGAACCCGATACAACACGAATCGCAGACTAGCCGGGGTTCTCGTCCCGATCTTTTCCATTCGTGGCGAAAATGATCTTGGCATCGGCGACGTCGCCAGCCTAAAGGAATTCGTCAATTTTGCTTCTGAAGTTGGTTTTGGCTTTGTCCAGTTGCTCCCCATTAACGAAACCGGTCCGGATAACAGCCCGTATAACGCCATCAGCTCTGTAGCGATTGAGCCGATGACACTCGATTGCACCCCAAAGGGTCTCAAGGACCTTCCGGAGGCGACGGCTTCCGAAATTCTGAGCAAATATGACATCGAAACCCTCAACGCCGGCAATGTTCAATATGAATCGGTGCGCAAGCTCAAGCACGAGCTTCTCCAAAAAGCCTATGAGGGCTTTCTTGAGAATGTCTACGGCCGGGTGGATAGCCGAGCTGACGATTTTGAAGCTTTCTATGAGAAGGAGGCCGCATGGCTTAATGACTACTGCGTTTTCCGACTGTTGATGGAGCGGGAGGGAGGCAGCCAGGTTTGGCAGAACTGGCCTGAAGATTTGCGCTCGAAGGAGAGGGCGATTGAGATTTTGGCCGAAGAAGAGATGGTGTCAGGGTCTAATGAATTAGATAAAAAACTACGCTATTACGCTTATGTTCAGTGGGTTGCTAAGAGTCAATGGAAAGAAACTGCTGATTACGCCGCCTCCAAAGACATTTCCCTAATGGGCGACATTCCGATCGGGGTGAGCCTCTACAGTGTCGATGTCTGGGCCAATATGGAGATCTTTGATCTCGATTGGTATGGCGGCGCACCGCCCGAGAAACTCTTCAAGGATGACGAATTTGTTCAGAAGTGGGGGCAGAACTGGGGGATCCCGCTCTATCGCTGGGATGTGCTCAAGGAGCGTCACTACGACTGGTGGCGCCAGCGGATTGGCAAAGCGACCGAAATTTTTGGAATGTTTCGGGTCGATCATGCCCTCGGCTTTTATCGAATTTACGCGTTCCCCTGGAATCCGGTTCGAAATGAAGAGTTTCTGCCGTTGACCAAGGTCGAGGCGGAGGAGCTTTGTGACGGGAATCTTCCCGGCTTCAAGCCGCGACCTGATGATTCTGACGAAGATAAAGCAGCCAATCGGGCTGAAGGGGAGGTTTATCTCTCCATGATCAAAAAGTCCGCCGGCACTGCCGAAATGATCGCTGAAGATCTCGGTATGGTGCCGGATTATGTGCGCCCCTCGCTCGAAAACCTGGGTATTGCGGGAATGAAAGTCCCGCAGTGGGAGTTTACCGACGGGCATGTGACGTCAGGGCTCCAGTATCCGAGTTGCTCCTTTGCCACCTACGCAACGCATGACCACTCCCCATTGCCGGCCCAGTGGAAGGCAATGCATAAACAACTGTGCGAGGCAGAAGTTGAGAGCCCTGAATGGTGGGAGGCCAAAAAATTTCTCGAAACGCTCTGCCATTTCGCCGGAGTTGAACTCGAAGATGGGTATCGCATCCCCGAATTCAGCTCCCATATTTGGCATAAACTGATGCGTGAGCTTTGTTTCTCCAACTCCGACCGTGTCGCTTTCATGATTTCCGACCTGCTCGAGGACGACAATCGCATCAATGTCCCCGGTGTGATGGACGGCACGAACTGGTCATACCGTGTTCCCGCTTCATCCAAGGATTTAGGCGTTGGACTCGACTTTCGGGACCTCCGGGAAGATATAAAAAACGTGTTGAATGAGTCCAGCCGCTCGCGAAGGGTGGACATTTTCTAATTTGGACGAACCTGCCACGGCTAAAAGGCCGAGTTTCTGCGTCACTTTCTCTTTCGTTATCTATAGCACCACTTAATCCTCCAGAACAGATGAGTCAGCCCATTCGAGTTGCAGTGACCGGTGCCGCCGGTCAAATCGGTTATTCACTTCTCTTCCGTATTGCCAGCGGGGCCATGTTTGGCCCTGACCAGAAGGTCGCCCTGAACCTGATCGAGATCGAGCCGGCCATGAAAGCCCTTGAAGGGGTGGTGATGGAACTCGATGACTGCGCTTTCCCACTATTGAGCGGTATCGAGGCGACTTCCAGCCTAGACGAGGGCTTCACAGACGTGAACTGGGCTCTGCTAGTGGGCAGCGTGCCGCGTAAGGCGGGCATGGAGCGCGGTGATCTGCTGGGCATCAACGGCAAGATTTTCACCGGCCAGGGCCAGGCCATTGCCAGTAACGCTGCGTCCGACGTTCGCACGCTTGTGGTGGGCAATCCCTGTAACACCAACTGCCTGATTGCCATGAACGCCGGCTCTGAAGTTCCGGCGGAGCGCTGGTTTGCCATGACCCGTCTCGATGAGAACCGTGCCAAGACGCAATTGGCCCAGAAAGCCGGCGTTCACGTGAGCGAAGTGTCCAACATGTGCATCTGGGGCAACCATTCTGCAACCCAGTATCCCGATTTCACCAATGCCGAGATCGGCGGAACTCCGGTGACCGACGTCATTTCCGACGAAGCTTGGCTCAAAGGTGAATTCATATCTACGGTCCAGAAGCGTGGCGCTGCCGTCATTGAGGCCCGCGGGCTTTCCTCCGCTGCATCGGCCGCAAACGGCGTTGTCGACACCGTCAAGAGCCTCGTCGCACCCACTCCGGAAGGGGACTGGACCAGCGTCTGTGTCTGCTCCGACGGTTCCTACGGCGTGGATGAAGGCCTGATTTCTTCATTCCCGATCCGTAGCGACGGTGAGAAGTGGGAAATCGTTCAGGATGTGCCGGTTAATGAGTTCAGTCGCGAAAAGATTGACGTAACGGTACAGGAATTGCGTGAGGAACGTAACGCAGTAGCAGATTTACTACCCTGAGATTGTTGAAATTGTGGAAAAAGTTATCATTAATTCCTGTCAAACCTTTCGAATTCCTATCAAACCTTTCGGCTTACCCTGTTGACGTCGCGGTGGTTCAGGCTTAAATCAGCCACCCCTTTCTGCCTGTGAAAATCATCCACGTTAACGGGGCCCATTTTGTTAAATTTTTAAATTGTTAAGCGTCCTTCGCCGTGAGACGGGTGTTACTAAAAACCACCCCTGCACACGGCAATTTTACACCGACCGCAATAAAAAACATGTCCGATAGCCAAACTGCGCAGCGAGAGCCTCTGGCCATCATTGGAATCGGTTGCCGCCTCCCGGGTGGTGTCACCGGTCCCGAGTCATTTTGGAATCTAATGATGGAGGGCCGCTCCGGGATTGTTCCTGTGCCCGCCGACCGCTGGAATCGTGATCGGTGGTATCACGAAAATGTGGATATCCCGAGCAAGATGATCACCAAGTGGGGTGGGTTCATTCACGATCACGATCAATTCGATGCTCAATTTTTCGGGATCTCGCCCCGGGAAGCATTGCGCATGGACCCTCAACAACGCTGGTTGCTGGAAACCTCCTGGGAATCTCTTGAGGATGCAGGTATCTCACCTGAAAGTCTGAAGGGTAGCGAGACTGCGGTTTACGTGGGAATCGCTTCGAACGATTACGCGAATGTTGCCCAGAGTGACCCCAAGAACGTTGACGTTCACACCAACTCTGGTTCGACACTCTCGATTGCTTCGAATCGGATTGCGTATCTTTTCGACCTTAAAGGGCCTGCTGTATCTGTCGATACGGCTTGTTCTTCAGCGCTCGTGGCTATTAATCTCGCTTGTGAGAGCGTCTGGTCAGGCCAATCGACCATGGCTCTAGCTGGTGGTGTCAACGCTCTTTTGACGCCCGATGCCTCCATCGGGTTCTCAAAGGCAACAATGCTGTCTCCTTCCGGCCAATGCTTTGCTTTTGACGATCGCGCCAATGGCTATGTCCGTGGCGAGGGTGCCGGCATGTTTGTGATCAAGCCGCTTTCTCAGGCGAGGAAGGATGGTGATCGCATTTACTGCACTATCCGAGCTGCAGTCATCAATCAGGACGGCAACACGTCTTCGATGACCGTCCCAGGTATCGACACCCAGGCCGAGATGCTGCGCATCGCCTACGGCCAAGCCGGTCTTGAACCCAAGCGAGTTCGCTACATGGAGGCTCATGGAACCGGCACGCCGGTGGGTGACCCCATCGAGACGACAGCGCTTGGGCAAATTCTCTCGCAGGGGCGCGACGAAGGCGATTACTGCCTGCTCGGTTCTGTAAAGACCAATGTTGGCCACCTTGAATCAGGATCCGGTGTTGCCGGACTCGCCAAGGCGGCTCTTGTCCTGCACCACGATACGGTGCCGGCAAACCTCAATTTCGAGAACCCGAATCCCGACATTCCTTTCGAGGAGTTCAAGTTCAAAGTCGCGACTGAAAACCAGCCACTGCCGCACCTTGACGGTCATCTTCCGGTGGTTGGCGTGAACAGCTTTGGTTTTGGAGGAACTAACTCTCATATCGTGCTCGAAGCCGTCCCTGCCGAAGACAAGGTCGAGGCTGGTGCTGCAATCGAACTGAAAGGTGGCACGAAGGCTGAGCGCCCAATGTTGCTACCAGTCTCCGGACGCGGCGATGACGCGCTGCGCGATACTGTCGTGCGCTGGCGACGTTTCCTCCGCTCAACTGATACGGACATTGCAAACATATCTGCTGCGGCCGGCTCCAAGCGTGAACACCACGACAACCGTCTCGCGTTCATCGGCGACGACAAGGACGCACTCATCCATGAGATGACTGAGTGGCTGGCAACCGGTGAGGGCGAGAGCGCGATCCCAGGTAAGCCGGCAGGGGAAGCTCACGATCCGGTTTTCGTGTTTACTGGGCAAGGGGCCCAGTGGTGGGCCATGGGCCAGGATTTGCTCAAGCGTGAGCCCGTCTTCCGCGACGTGCTCGAAGAGATCGATTCACATCTCAGTCCTCTGGCTGGCTGGTCTCTCATCGAGGAGATGACCCGCACCGAAGAAGATTCTCAAATCAACCGCACCAACATCGCACAGCCGGCGATCTTCGGCCTTCAAGTGGCGCTCGCTGAGCTTTGGAAGTCTTGGGGTATCGAACCAGCCAAGGTCGTTGGTCACTCCGTGGGTGAAGTCGCTGCTGCCTACGTGGCCGGCGCCTACACGATGGAAGATGCGGTGAAGGTCATTTATCACCGGTCCCGCCTCCAGGATCAGACGGGAGGCAACGGCCGCATGGTGGCTGTTGGTATTTCTCAGGCCGAAGCCAAGAAGGCGATCGCCGGTAAGGAAGATCAGGTTCAGGTCGCCGTGGTGAACAGCCCTGGACTCTTGACGCTGGCAGGGGACACGGAGCCGCTTGAAGAGGTGGTTGCTGAGCTGGAAGAAGCCGGCAAGTTCGTGCGTTGGTTGCGTATCGATTACGCGTTCCACACGCATCAGATGGAGCCGATCAAGGATGAGCTTTTGAAGGTCCTCAAGGACATCGAGCCTCAGCCGACCAAGGTGCCATACATTTCAACCGTGACCGGCGGTGTCCTCGACGGCACCAAGTTGGACGGAGACTACTGGTGGCAGAACGTTCGCGAAGCGGTGCTTTTCGCACCTGCGATTTCCGGCCTGATTCGTTCCGGTGAAGATACCTTTATCGAACTCGGACCGCACCCGGCTCTCCAGAATCCGATCATGGAGTGTCTCTCAGATCAGAACCGCAAAGGCTTCTATTTCTCCAGCCTGCGCCGTAAGACCGACGAGTCCGTCGAAATGATTTCCAATCTCGCCCGGATGCAGAATCACGGGTTCGAGATCGACTGGGAGGCCGTTGCCCAGGCATCCGCTGCCGGCGTGCGCCTGCCCACCTACGCTTGGCAGCACGAGACTTTCTGGCTCGAGTCCAAGCAGAATGAATACCTTCGTTGCGCTCCGCTTGAGCACCCGCTGCTTGGCCTTGAGCAGGAAGCTCCGCGTCCGACTTGGCGCTTTGATCTCGACCCGCGCTACTTCACGTGGCTCGACGATCACCGCTTTTGGGATAGTGTGATTTTCCCGGCTTCCGGTTATGGTGAAATAGGCATTGCGATTGCTCGCAAGCTTTTCCCTGACGAGAATTACGTCGTCGAGGACCTCGAGATGAAGAAAGCGCTCTTCGTTTCCGAGGACAAAGTTCCCACTGTTGAGGTGGTTTTCGATCCTGACACACGCATTTTCCGCATCTTCAGTGCCACGGGTGATAAGAATGAATGGGAGCTCAACTCACAAGGTGTGCTTCGCAAGCAGCCCGAGCCGTGCCGTGGCCTTTTCGACATCGAAGAGATAAAAAAAGATCTGCCGGAGCACTTTACCCACCGGGAATACTACGACGATTATGAAGAGGCTGGTTACCAGTTCCGTCCGCTCTTCCAGCACCTCCGGAATGTCTGGCGGAAGGATGGTGAGTCGCTTGCTGAGATCGTCGCTCCTGAGGGGCTTTTTGATACGATTCCGGACCATCACTTCCACCCGGCAGTGCTCGACGCCTGCTTCCACCCGGTGAAGGGCGGCCAGGTGATTCCTGAGGGGGCTAACGCACTGGACTATTTCTACCTGCCGGCAGCGATTCGCAGTATTCGCCTCCACGTTGAGCGCCCGCCTCTCCGACTCTGGGGCCATGCCAAGGTGAACTCCGACAACGATCGCGAATATATCATTGCCGACATTGATGTGTATGATGACGCCGGTAACCTCGTTGCCGAAATCTATGGATTTCGTGCTGACCGCGTTGAGCAGAGCAACCGTGACGAGCTTGAAAAGTGTGTTTACCAGGCTGAGTGGGAACTTGCTCGCCTGCCCGGAACGCGCGAAGGTGGCAGCGCCAACTTGCCGGCACCGGCTGAGCTGGTTGAAGCCGCCAACTCCAATCTTCCGGAGCTTTACGCACAGCGCGGACTCGCTGACCACTACGAGAAGTTTCTTCCGGCCCTCGACGAGGTGTCACGTCAGTTTATCATCAATGCCTATTACGAACTCGGATGGGATCCGAAGGTGGGGGACGAGATCACGATTCCTGGATTGACGAGAGAGCTGTCTATTGCTGACCAGCACGTCAAGCTGGTCTTTGGACAACTTCTGTCATTATGTGAGGGTGGATTCCTCAAACAGAAAGATGGTGAAACGTGGGAGGTGCTCGAAGTGCCCAGTAGTGAGGAAGCCCTGCCATGGGTTGATAAGTTGATTGAAACACTGCCTCACTTCGCCTCAGAGGCCGAATTGCAGCGCCTTACCGGCCCCAATCTGGCCGGTGTGCTCAGCGGTGAAACCGATCCGCTGGAAGTTCTTTTCCCGGGAGGATCTTCCCGCATCATGGAGCGTTTCTATCGCGAGGGAGCTGACTTCCCGGTAATAAACATTCAGATCAAAGATGCGCTCGCCAAAGCGGTCGAAAATCTGCCCGAGCGTCGCACAATCCGGGTTCTCGAGGTTGGTGCTGGAACGGGTTCGCTCACCCGTGAAATTCTGCAGGTGTTCCCGCCCGAGCGCACGCAATACGTCTTTACTGATAACGGACCGCTCTTTCTCCAGTCTGCCGAAGATCGCTTCTCTGAAGAATTTCCATTTGTCGAATACAAAATGTTCGACTGTGAGAAGTCTCCGGAAGCCCAGGGGATTGATCCGCATCACTTTGACATCATCTTGGCGTCGAACGTGATTCACGCGACCGAGGACCTCAAGACCACGCTCAACAATCTGCGCGGTGCCCTGACGGAAGACGGTCTGCTCATGTTCCTTGAGGTGACCTGGCGCCGCGCCGCCCTCGATAACGTGTTTGGCCTTCTGCCCGGTTGGTGGCGTTTCACTGACACTGACCTTCGTAAGGATTCCGCTCTGCTCTCCCGCGAAAAGTGGGAGGAGCTCCTGACCGATCTTCAATTCCGTGATGTTGCCAGCTTCATTAGTTCCGAGAATCCGGATCAAAACCAGCAGGCCTGCTTGATTGGTCGCGCCCCTGATCCCGTCGCACTTCCCGTTGAGGGAGTCGAGGCGGCTGAAGATGCCACTGCCGACAGTGAAGAGGCTGAGGCTCCCGTCAAGGCGGTCGTTCTCGTCACTGAGGACCAATCCGGTCTTGGTAAGCAGCTTGCTTCCGCGCTCGAGACCGAAGCCATCGAGACGGTCCTCGCTGGCTCGACTCTGGAAAATCTCAGTGACAAGGTGGAGAATCTGACCGGCGAAGGGCGGGTCATCAAGCACATCATTCAAACGCTTTGCCTGGATCATCCAAAATCGGATGGACTCAGCCTCGAGCAGCTCAATGCCGCTCAGGATTCCGGGGTGCGTTTTGCCCACGGCCTTTTCCAGTTCATCACGAACCGTGAATGGGACGAGCGGCCGCAAATTACTTTCCTGACTCGCGGCACGATGCCGGTGAAGCGTGGAGAGGCTCTTCCGGGTCTCGCCTCGGCGCCGTTGACCGGTCTTCTCCGCGTGGCCAATAATGAGCACGCTGAATTCACCTGGGGCCAGATCGATCTGGATCCCAAGGCGAACGAGTTCGAGTTGGAGGACCTCACTGCTGAGTTCCTGCACTCCAATCACGAGCACGAACTTGCTTTCCGCGGAAACGGTCGCTACGCCCGCCGTGTCCACCGCGTGAAACCGGAGGCTTTGCCGGGCCGGACTCGCAACGCTGTCCAGGAGGATGGGTCGGTTTTGCCGTATCGCCTCCAGATCGACAAGCCTGGTATCCTGACAAACCTTTCTCTCAACGAGACCTCGCGCCGCGAGCCTGAAGCCGACGAGATCGAGATTCAGATCAAGGCAGGCGGCATCAACTTCCGCGACGTGATGAAGGCACTCGGTATCTACCCGGGCAATCCAGTCGACCTGAAGTGGTTCGGTGATGACTTCTCTGGAACTGTGGTCAGTGTTGGTTCTAAGGTGACCGACCTGAAGCCGGGCGACAATGTCGTGGGCATGGCGCCATATTGCTTCCGCAGCTACGTCACCGTAAACCGCAGCATGGTCTTCCGTAAGCCGGATAGCATGAGCCACGTTGAAGCGGCGACGCTTCCGACAGTGTTCCTGACATCGCACTACGCGATCAACGAGCTAGCCCGAATGGAGAAGGGTGAGAGCATTCTTATTCATGCCGGAACCGGTGGTGTGGGTCAGGCCGCGATCCAGATTGCGAAGCACCTCGGTCTGACGGTATTCTCTACCGCAGGCACCCCTGAGAAGCGTCAGCTTCTTAAAGACATGGGTGTTGACCACGTACTCGATTCCCGGACGCTCGAGTTTGCGGATGAAATTATGCGCATCACAGATGGCGAAGGGGTGGACGCTGTCCTCAACTCGCTCGCCGGTGACTTCATTCCGAAGAATTTTAGCGTGCTGAAGACCTTTGGGCGCTACATGGAGATCGGTAAGGTCGATGTCTACGGCAACTCCAAGATTGGTCTTGAGCCGTTGCGCAACAACATCAGCTTCTTCGTGATCGATCTGGCTCAGCACCTGCAGAGCAAGCCGGCCTACGTGGCAAGCATGTTCTCTGATCTGGAGAAGATGTTCTACGAAGAGATTTACGAACCGCTGCCGAACGAAGTGTTTCCTGTCACCGAGGTGGTTGAAGCCTTCCGTTTCATGGCTGCCGGTAAGCATATCGGTAAAAACGTGCTCGACTTTGATGTGCCCGAGATCGAGATCGGTTACCCAACTGAGGAAGGGCATCGTTTCCGTCCTGACGGCACTTACCTGATCACAGGTGGTGCCGGTGGTTTCGGCCTCGAGCTTGCTCAGTGGATGGCTGATAACGGAGCCCGCCACTTTGTGCTCATGAGCCGTTCCGGTCCGAAGGATGATGCGATTGAGAAAATCGAGGAAATGCGCGCCGGGGGAGTCGAAATCATGGATGCCCGTGGTGATGTGACGAGCCGCGCCGACATCGATAAGGCCATCGCTGAAGTCCAGAAGGGCAAGGCCCCGCTTATCGGTGTGATTCACGGAGCGATGGTGCTCGATGATGAATTCATCAACGAACTCGACACCGAGCGCTTCGATCGCGTGCTCCTTCCTAAGATGCTTGGTGCCTGGAACCTCCACGAAGCGACCTTGGATCTTCCGCTCGAACTTTTTGTCTGTTTCTCCTCGTTCTCCGCCTTTATCGGAGCGGTGAAGCAGTCCAACTACAACGCCGGTAACGTGTTTCTTGATCAGATTGCGCACTACCGCCGCTCCCTTGGTCTCCCGGCTCTGACATTCAACTGGGGTGCTCTCGAGGGTGCCGGTTTCGTGGCCCGAAACGAGAAGACCAAGGAATACCTCGAAATGGTGGGACTTGGTTCTACCGACATGGACGAGACTCTGTATCTCTTTAGCCTCGGTATTCCGACCGACGCGTATCAGCTCGGTTGTGCCCGATGTGACTGGCAAGCACTGGCTCGCTTCAGCCCTTCAGTGGGTGGTTCTGATATGTTCCTGCCTGTGGTGCCGCGCACCAGCAGTGGTGGTGGCGACTCCATGGCTGCCCGGATTCTCGAGGCCGCTCCGGAGAAGCGTTCCGGGATGGTTGAGGATTTGATCGCCGCCCAGGTGGCAGCTGTGCTCGGCACGGATGCGATGCGGATCGACAAGGATACGCCGCTGACTAACCTTGGTCTCGATTCGCTTATGGCGATAGAGCTCGTGAACCGTATCGAGGAGAAGCTCGGTATGTCCATGCCAATGGGCTCGGTGCTCAACGGCCCGAGCATTATTGACCTGTCAGTGCCGGTGCTTGAGAAGCTTCTCGAATCCGGAGGTGGAATTGCTGGTGACAGCGGTGCTGGCGCAGCTGGTGACCTGGTCGAGTTCGAAGCTACCGGTGAAATGCCGGAAGTCTTCCCGCTCTCCGAAGGTCAGAAGGCCCTGTGGTTCCTACACCGACTTGCGCCGGAGTCATCCGCCTACAACTTGGTCTTCTCAGGTAAGTTCCGTCCGCTCCTTGACATCGAGGCGATGAAGACGGCTTTCGCTTTGCTCTTCGAGCGTCACCCGCTCATCGACGTCACCTTCACCATGAAGGACGGCGAGCCCATGCAGGTGGTCCAGAAAGGACGCACCATCGATTTTCGCGAGCATGACTGCACCGCGATGGACGTCGAGCAGCTCAAGGCGACTATCAGCGAACATGCAGATCGTCCGTTCAACCTGGAGCGTGGCCCGGTCATCCGTCTAGAGCTTTTCCGCACAGCGGACGAAGCTCACGTGGCTCTGCTCAGCATGCATCACATGATCTCCGACGCCTGGTCGGTGGCTGTGATCATCCAGGATCTCATTGAGTACTACTTCTCGACGAAGGCAGGCCGGACCCCGCAGGTTGAGTCTCTCGACGCAACCTATGCTGACTTTGTGAATTGGGAGAAAGCTCACCTCGAGAGCGACGCCGGTGAGCGCATGTTCGACTTCTGGAAAGAGCACCTTGCCGGTGCTCCTTCCGCGATCGATCTCCCAACCGACCGACCGCGTCCTGCCGTTCAGACTTTTAACGGTGCCACCTATGGATTTCAGCTTGATGAGGAGTTGACTGAATCGGTGGATCAACTTGCGAAAGACAACAGCGTGACTCTCTTCACGACCCTCCTCTCCGGTTATGATGTGCTGATGCACCGATACTGTGACCAGGATGATATCGTCGTGGGTGTACCGCTTGCCGGACGAAATCAGTCCGAACTTCAGAGCACTGTGGGTTACTACATAAACCCGGTTCCGATGCGCAGCACCGTGGAGGAAAATCCGTCCATCTCCGAATACCTTCAGGCTAACAGCGAGCGCGTGAATGGAGCGCTGGAAAATCAGCAATACCCGCTCGCCCGCATGGTCGACCGCCTCAACGTGGTGCGTGACCCGGGCCGTTCGCCTCTCTTTCAGGTGAGTTTCACCATGGAGAAGGTGCCGGGTATTGACGACGAAGGTATTGCCGTGTTCCTGATCGGACAGGGTGGACACACCTTCAACGTGGGCGACCTCACCATGGAGACGATTGATCTGACGACCCGCCAGGCGCAGTTCGAAATTACCCTGACGCTGGAAGAAGCCGGTGGTCAGCTCTTCGGGTGCTGGCAGTATAATCGTGATCTCTTTGACGAGGAGACGATCAAGGAACTCTGTGGTCTCTATGAGCAGGTGCTTCGCGAGATGACGGAAAACCCGGATCAGAAAGTTTCCGAACTGAATCTCCTGCCATCCGGTGACGAGAAAAAACTGCTTCTCGATTTCAACGAAACCAAGGCTGATTACGAAGTCGACGCACTGCTGCACGAGTTGATCGAGACTGTCTCTGCAGTGAAGGACGAGGATACGGCGGTGATCTTCGGTGATACTCACGTGACCTATGGCGAACTCAATCGTCTCGCCAACGGAGTCGCCCGCGATCTTTCAGCTGCCAGAGTTTCAGCAGGGGATAATGTTGGTGTTCTTGCCGACCGTTCTCCGAAGATGATCGCTGCATTGCTCGGCGTTTTGAAGACCGGCGCGACTTACATCCCGCTCGATCCTGAGTTCCCGGCGCAACGTCTTGAGATGATGCTGGAAGATGCAGCGCCGAAGGCTTTGATCGCCTCGGCTCGTCTCGGCAGTTCTCTGCCAACCGGGGATTGGAAGGTGATCGATCTCGACTCGGTCGAAGCGACTTCGAAAGCGCCGGAGACTCCCAGTATTGACTCTGAGTCTCTTGCCTACATCATTTACACCTCCGGTTCGACCGGAACGCCTAAGGGTGTGGAGATCCCACACCGTGCTGCGGTGAACTTCCTCCGCTCGATGAAGGACAAGCCAGGCCTCACGGCTGAAGATCGTCTCCTCGCGGTGACGACACTCTCCTTCGACATTTCTCTCCTCGAGATGTTCCTGCCTCTCCTGGCCGGCGCCAAGGTGGTGATCGCGAGCGGTGATGATGTGAAGGACGGTCGTCGCCTCGCCAACCTTATCAACGAAGAGGACATCTCGGTGATGCAGGCCACTCCGGCGACCTGGCAGATGCTGCTCGACAGCGGCTGGGAAGGTAACAGTGGGCTTCGCATTTTCTGCGGTGGTGAAGCACTCAACCGCACTCTGGCGAATACCTTGGTCAACTCAGCTGATGAGCTGTGGAACCTCTACGGTCCGACCGAGACGACCGTTTGGTCTACGGTCGAGAAAATCGAAGAAGGTGAAGCGGCCATCTCGATTGGTCAGCCGATTGCCAACACTCAAATTTACATCCTCGATGACAATCACAAGCCTGTGCCGCAAGGTTTCACTGGTGAACTCTGGATCGGTGGTGACGGCCTCGCCAGCGGTTACCGCAACCGTGAGGAATTGACTGCCGAAGCCTTCCGAGAAATTGAGCTGGCCGGTCTCGGGACTCAGCGCATCTATCGCACTGGAGACCTGGCTCGCTGGAATCGTGATGGCAAGCTTGAGTGTCTTGGGCGTGTCGACTTTCAGGTGAAGCTGCGTGGAGTGCGCATCGAGCTCGGTGATATCGAGACGCAGCTTGAAGCCATTAGTGGGATTAAGCACGCTGTCGTAACGAAGCGTGGAGATCTCCCGACCGGAGAAGGTCTTGTCGCCTACTACATACCGGAAGCCGAGGGTCTTGAGGCCACCGCTATTCGGAGTGAGCTTGTCAGGAATCTGCCGGCCAGCTATATCCCTGCTTATTTCTCGGCGCTGGATGAATTCCCGCTGACGCCGAACAAGAAGATCGACCGCAAGCAATTGCCGATGCCGAAGACTGGCGCCGCCAGCGAGGGCGAACGTGTTCGCCCTCGTAATTCGATTGAGGAGAAGCTCTGGGAAGTGTTCAGCCGTAACTTCGATTCTGAAGATATTGGTGTGACTGATAACTTCTTCGAAATGGGGGGTGACTCTCTGCTCGCTCTCCGGATCTTGGTTGATGTCACAGAAGCCTTCAAGCAGGATGTCGGTGTCGACACCTTCCTGACGCACCCGACGATTGAGCAATTGGCCCACTACCTCGGGAGTGAACCTGTCGCGGCGACAGAAGTGGAAAAGGAGACTGGACTCGATATTGACTTCTCCGACTTGGCTCACATCAGCGTTGAAGAAGCTTCCGACGAGTTGCGTGATCTGGATGCCGTAGCATTAACCTACATCCCTGAGGCGCTGGCCAGTATGTCAGGACTGGCACGCGACGAAATTTCCGAGCGCCTTTTTGGAGGTAGGCCGCGTCTCAGTAATCGATACGAGCTCTCAGAAGGCAACATTGGTGTTGTGATGCTGCCTTACTTCGAATCTGATTTTCACAAGAATCCGGAGTCTGTGAAGGCAGCAACTCTCGCAGCCCTCGAGATGGCTGGAGAGGCTGGGGCGAAAAATGTGTCGCTGACAGGAGTGATTCCGTCTACGACTGATCACGGGCGTGACATCGAGAAATGGATGGAAGGCAAAGATGGGCTTCCGTCAATCACGACGGGTGATGCGACGCGTTCCGCGACGATCGTGAAGTCGGTGGAAGGTGTTCTGGCTGAGGCTTGCCGCGAACTCTCCGACGAAACGGTTTCGGTGGTAGGGCTCGGATCAATCGGGTTCGGCACGCTTCGCCTCATGCTTGACGTGATGGCCCATCCTAAGCACCTCATCCTCTGTGATCCGTATCAGACGGATGATCAAATGAGTCGCATACGTGATCGTGTTCGCGATGCAGGATACCAGGGACAAGTGGATATCGTGAAGAATGGTGGGGCTCTCCCACCTGAGGTTTACGAAGCTTCCATGGTGGTTGCGTCGACCAACCTCCCGGGTGTTCTAGATATCAGCATGCTCAAGCCTGGAGCACTGATAGTTGACTACAGCTTCCCACCGGTCTTCCGCCTAGATGAGGCCATCAAACGTTTTACCTCGGAGCGCGACATCCTTTTCACTACCGGTGGAGAGCTTATGATGCCTGATGTGGTCTCTGAAACTATTTACCTGCCCGAAGAACTTGAGGACCTTGATGATGCTGTTCAGGCAAGCTTCATGAAGTTCCTTGCGAGCCGCGACAAGCGAGAGATCACCGGCTGTGTTCTTGTCAGTCTGTTGACTGGCGCGGAAGGCGTTGAGCCGACTCTTGGGCCGTTGGAGAATGAAGATGCCCTGGCACACTATGAGCACCTTGATAAGCTCGGAGTGAAGCCAGCAAGGCTCCAGATGGGCGGATTCTTCCTGCCGGAGGAGGGAATTACCTTTTTCCGTGACCGCCGAAGTGGAACATCGACAACGTCGTGATTTGATTCTAAAGGTAAAAGGGCCGCGAAAATCAAGGTCTTCTTACTAACAAATTGAACGGCTCTTTCGTTTATCCTTCGCTATTAATGAAGTATGAGACTATTCGCCGCGGCTATCGCGACGGGGTTGGTGCTTTTGTTTACCGCCAACTCGGTCGCTTACCCCTTGACGCTTGAGCAGAGAAAGCGGTTCAAGCGCTATCTGCCGGGCACTTTTCCTAAGCTCGAAGCGCAGGAGCCCGTTCACTTCGTTGTTCTGGGAGATAGTGTCACTGGTGGCTACACCCCGTTGGAAGGCGCCTGGGAGCAGAACAATCCTGTTTTCAGCTACGTTGGGGGATTCATTGATCTAATTGCCCGCGAGTTTTTCTACACGGGCGGGGCAAGGCTTTTGAATCCTCCCGCAGGAGGCAGCCAGACTTCCGAGGACTTCCTCGGGAGGAGTATCACTTTTGAAAATCTGGCCGTTCTGACCGGAACGTCGATGACTGGCCTTCGGCGGACTTCGACCGATGCCTTCCTGCATCAGCCTGACTTGGTGATTATTCAATACGGGATCTACGATGCCTTGAATCGACTCTCGTTGGATACCTACAAGCGTGCTATCCAAGAGACTATCGATGCCGGGCGGAAAAAGAATGCCGATATCATCGTGATCGGCCCTGGACTGGCAAACTACGGAGGGGGATCAATGGAGTTTGGCCTCACTCGTCCGTATTCCATGGCGGCAAAAGAAGTCGCTTTCGCGAATGGAGTGTTGTTCATGGATTCCGGGCAGCATCTTTCAAGATTTGGCGGTGGCGTGTTACCTGATACTCATCCAGATGCCGCGATGGAGATCGTGGGAGATCGCATGAAGGATATTTTCCGTTTTGGACCGGAGTGGAAAAAAGTCGAGCGGATTCACACTGGTCCGCGTGCTAATGAATATCTGGCCCACTGTTTGTTCCAGGAGTTGAAGAATGGTCCTCGTCTGACCAAATTCTCATACGCTGGCACCGCGGCTTTCAACAGGGAGGGCGGGGTGGACGTGAAGTTAGTGATTCGCAATCTTACCGAGGATTCCCAGGAAGGATGCATCGGTGCTCTTAACGTCGGTCCCGGGCTTCACCCGATGCAGGCGACTCAGCGTTTCCGGATTCCCGCGGATGCGACGACCCAGCTTGGGTTCACCTACGCGCGTCCGTTTGCTGGAAAGGCGAGGGACGGTTCAGACATTCTTTTCCCGTTGCAGCCTTCAGATGAGTTCTGCCGCTTTTCTTTTGTGCTGGAAGATACGATCGGTTCGGAACTGATTGACCTGCCGGTCAGGGTGGGGCCGGTTACTGCTGTATGGAAGTCTCGACAGTTTCTCAACGTGACCGATCGGATTCGAATCGAATGGGATCTTGTAAACGGGACTGACAAATCTTCATCAGGGACTTTTCAAGTAGGGCTGGGAGACAAGGTAGGCCAACCGACAACTTTCTCCGTTTCTCCACTTGGCGTGAAGAGTGTATTTTCGCTCTTTGAATTCTCGTCCGATTTCGGTAATACTCCGTTCCAGCGTGATGTCTGGATTCAAACAGACGTGAATGACCGTATCGTTCGGTTCAATCGTGAGCTGGAAGCCACCCGCGACCTTGTCCTCGGTGAGAACCGATCTATGAAGCGCTGGTCGCAATATGCTAATGCACCTCCTGCCGGGGAAAACCGGGCGCAGCGCCGCCGTGAAGGTGATGTGTCCTACCGGTTCGATGCTGATGAGGACGCCCTCTACCTGACGGTCGTCGTTAATGGAGTCGCCATCCCGGATCTTGGTGATGCGGCCGCCGTTCGCACCAAGGTCTTTCTCGATGCCAGACCCGTTAACGAAGTGCTTTCATTCGGAGCGGTTGAACCGGTTGAGATCTACACAAAGGGGACTGAAGGCCCCGGGAGCTCTCCTGATCTTCCGATTGGATGCTTTGGCAGCGGTTACAATCTTCGTCTGAGCCCCAAAGGGGTCACATCAGCCCTGGTCTTTGGAGAAGGTGGTGAGAAATCAGTCGTAATGCGGATTCCCCGCAGTTACCTCCATCGTCATGAGTGGGAGCTGGAATCTATTGACAGCATGTTGGGATTTCGAGTCGAATTGACCATTGCCGAGCCCGCAGCTGACGGGACAGTCACATTCCCTGAAACCAACACTTTCGTCTCACACAGTCCGACCTGGGCGTTTGAGAATCAGGCAGTCTATGGATTCAATTCTAAAGATGCGAGGTCGCTCAGCGTTCTGAGATTGTCCCGCCAGCCGGTGCAAAGCTGGTCAGTGAGAATTTACTGATTTGAGCCGGGCGGGTTCCGGGTTCAGGAACGTTTTGAAGCGGCTTCAATCTCCCGGTGATTCAAGACCTGGAAGTCTCCGGTTGAGAGAATCGGCATGGTTAATTTTCCGATACGCACTCGCTCAAGGCGTTTTACCTTGTAGTTAAGCTTGGAAAACATACGCCTTATCTGGCGGTTATACCCCTGGGTGAGAACCACCCGCAATCTTCGGCGGGAATCGAAACTGATGGATTCGGCCTTTGCGAGTCCTTCGGAGAGATGAATACCTTCGAGGAGGCGCTCGGTTTTCTCGCCGTCGAAGGGTCGGTCCAACTGGACCTCGTACTCCTTTTCCACGTGAAAGCGGGGATGGGTGAGTTTTTCAGTCAATTCTCCGGAGCTTGTCAGCAGAAGTAGACCGCAGCTGTCGAGGTCAAGCCGCCCTATGTAGTTGAGGCTGGAGAATTTCCTCGGAAGCAGTTCGTAGATCGTCTTTCGGCCCTGCGGGTCGTTTCGGGTGCAGAGATAACCCTTGGGCTTGTTCAACACAATCGTAAAGTCATTCTGGCTACGGAGCAATTTGCCGTCAAACCTTACGTGATCGTTCGGACCTACACGGACACTGAGATCAAGAGTGATCTCGCCGTTGATTTCGACTCTGCCTTCGCGAATAAATGTTTCGCAGCCACGGCGTGACCCGATCCCGCAAGAAGCGAGAAACTTATTCAGACGAACGTCTTTGCCCGCCGTGGACCCCATAGGGAACCCTTAGGAAAGGGGTGAAAACCTCTAAGTGAAAGAATTAAGCCTCAGGCTTCGTCTTTTTGAGACCGATCGGGCTGGTCCCTTCTTCCCACTCACCGCGCTTCTGGAGCAGCTTAACACGCTCGAAGCGCTTGAGGACGCTGCGCTTAGACCCTACGCTGCTGGACTTTTTGAGACTCGCGTGCTGTGACATGACTGTATTCTGATGGTTCTGAGTGAGGCGCGGAACTTAGACCAATTTTTCCGCGATGCAAGCAGTAACTGTGACTGATGTTTCGCGGTGTTAAAAGGAATCTACTCGTCGTCACCCTCCGCGAGGACATCGAGAGTGAATCCGCCGATATGCTCTCCGTCTTCATCCTGAAAGATCCAGTCATTGAGCTTGTCGAGTTCCAGGGTCACACTGGTGCCCCGATGGACATCCAGAAGTTCATGGGGATCGTTCATCAGGACACCACTGAATGACCTGCGGGAAGCTTCGGTCACGGAAAGCCACATGTATTCGCACTTTGCTCCTTCCCGGAACTCAGCTTTCACAATGAAGCGATCGGTGCCGGCCGAGCTGCTTTTTTTGAAGGCTGAGAGGAATTCCTGCCAGCGATTGCGGGCTTCCTTGACTGCATCAGCCATTTTCGGGTTGGAGTCCGATATCTCGATGATTGGCTCAAAGGTAGGTTCGTGGAACAGATCAAGCGGCTTGGGGCCGGCGAGGACCTCCATCAGGGAGAGATCAAACTCGTTGCAGCGTTGGATCTCGGGACAGTAGATGGCGAGACAGTCCGGTCCCGCCAGGGTGGCGAGAATCTGTCCGATCACCCGGTAGGCGGCCTGAGTGGACTCCGGATCCGACGGCTCATCCATGAGGTCCACCGATACCCAGGCGCGATGTTGCTCGACAGCTGTGCGCAGGCGTTTATCGCGGATCGACCGTCGGGCGAATTCCTTGGGATTAGAAATATAGGGGCGACCGGAGACGAGGACAGTAAAGATCCCCTGGGGAACCCGCACCATGAAGTGGGTGATGTCGTCGTCGAGTTCATTGGGATCGCTAGGGGGGGTAAACTGGATCACAAAATGTTCGGAGTCCGGACTGTCTGGATCAAAGTTAATACGCAGAGCTGTGGAAACGCAGCGGCGGATCGATGACTCGTCAGCATCGCGGGTTTCAGAGAGGAAGTAGACCAGGGAAATGAGGTTTTCCGGAGGTTCGTCCACCGGCGTGGAATCTTTACCAGGCTGTCGATGCGGAGGGTCCGTTTGAAACATCAGCCATCGTGACATATCCCAGCCGAACCAAATTACAGTGAGCACTAGCGCAACCACGCCGACCCACGTTAATCCGCTGACGAAGAGACGAACAAGTAGCGCCACGAGGATGGCCGCGGAAAGGATAGGGAACTGTTTCAGCTTTTGTAGCATGGGTGAGCGGATAGGGCGGGACTAGCGCTGGGTGACAGCCCTGTGGACCGGATGTTTCTGCTTTTCATGTTTATGCCCCAAGGGCTGCCGGTAGGAGGCAGGGTCAACTTAGCCGCGCGCCCATTGTCACCGATAGCCAAACCCTCAACAACATGCCTCAAAAAGGTGCTCCCCGCACTGAACTTATTAAGTTGGCAATTCGGCGGCCCCTCGCGTTCGAATCCCAGTTTTGATATTTCGTTCGTAGGCACCAGCGAGATTTGATAAAGGTCAATAACGGTGCTGGTTGCCGTGTGGGTTAGAATTGTTCCTTGGCACGGAATCCATTCTTTCTCCGCAACCAGATAGAGTTGCTCCTGGGTAGTTTTTCGTTTCTGGGCGGCTTTGAAATTCTCGGCCTCAAGCAGGAGCTGCTTTCGCAATTTTTTTGCACAGCCTGATCACGCTGGTAGGCATCCAATGCCTCGATCGGGTCGAAATTATACTGGGCCTCGATCGACGGATTTCAATCAAAGAGGGAAACGCGAGCCAAACCACAGTGGTACTTAATGAGGAACCCGTCCGTCTCAACACGTGAAACGCAGCAATTGTGCAATACGTCACCTTTGCGAGTCTCCAGCGTGTCAATTACTGGTTTCGCCGACCCGGATTGCTTTTCATCAGCCGCGGAAATCAAAGGCCATGCGAATACAACGATCACAAGACAGGTTGCGATTGAATAGGAATTCGGAATGGAATCCGAATAATCGTGCCAGTATTGCTTCAACTGCGCAACTTTTCTTGAGGTGACGAGTTATATCGGCTAACAAGCTAAAATATTTCCGTTATGAGACGCTTATTGAAACCACTAATTGTTTGCATCGCCCTGTTTGGTTGGTTCGTCGCAGGTAGCAGTTCGGCAGAGCCCGGGGCTGATGCTGAAGCGGGGCGAAAGGAAATGTGGGATTCTTTGAGTGATAGGGAAAAAGAGAAGCTCCGGACTGTGCTGCGCGAGGTTTGGTCCGACCCCGCAGTTATTAGTGCGAGGGACGAAGTGAAAAGCGCCGCTGAGGCCTATCAGAAGGCGATTCGTGAGGCGGTGTCTCAGGCCGATCCAAGCATGGCTGAGTTGATGGCTAAGGCGAAAAAGAGCAGCGAAGGCCACATCCATGACCGGATTGGTGGTCCGCCGTCTGGGAGGAGTGGAATGTTTCGCCGAGCCGGGGATTACCCGATGAGTCCTCCCGGATTCTCAGAAAAACTCTCTCCGGAAGAGCAGCAGAAGTTTCGTAAAGCAGAGGAAGCAGCCAAAGAGACCCCCGAGGTGAGTGAGGCCCAGGCGGCGTTGAAGGCACTGAAGAAGCAGGATGAGGAAATGCGCAGAAAGCGTCTGGAAGCCCATCGCCAGATGAGGCAGGCCCTTCTCATTGAAATGGTCAAAAAGGATCCGAGTGTGAAAGAATTGCAGGAACGGCTGAATCTTAGTTCCCCTGTGCGGGGAGGTAAAGGTGAGACCCCTGAGAACGGAAAGAGACTCAAGGGGATCGGAAAGTGACCCCAGGGGGGCGCCAAGACACACAAAGGGAACGACCAGTCCGGGGGCGAAGTGCAGGGGTGGTCACTTCGTTCGGTTACCAGGGTGGGGTGCCATCTTTTCCCCGTGGGGGGGGCGGGGGTGCTGGTGTTTAACCAGTAGAAGTTGAGGGCAGGGATTGTCGGTATACCGGATCGAGCCGAGGGTAACGATTGGAGCCCTAATTATTTAGGAAAATTTAACATTTCGGCTTGCTTAAAAATGCTTAGAGATAGTATAATAATCCCATCATATTCCCATCTTTTATGGATATTATGGATTCGCTGGTAATCTTCTAAAGGATTCAAGTAATAAAGTAATTCTGGGCCTTTAAATCGATGATCATTCCCATTAAACCCTGGTTGGACCGAGCTAATGGCGCGGCGGTCAAGAAGGGCGGCCTGGTTCTAGCAGCGGATGCAGATTTTTTTCGTTCCACGATGCGGGGAGGGGCGGGACTGAAGCAATCGGAGGAAGTGAATCGAATGGAGTTTTATCATCAGCCGATCATGGGCAAAGAAGTTCTGGCAGCGATGGCGCCGCTGGAGGGGAAGCAAGTCTTTGATGGGACGCTCGGAGGCGGCGGGCACACTGAGTTATTTCTTCAACATGGGACTCACGTTGTGGGTTGCGATCAGGATGCGGAAGCTTTGGGATATGCCGAGCGCCGCTTGTCTCAATACGAGGATCGGTTTCTTCCAGTTCTCGGCAACTTCGCTGATATGGATGAGATCTTGCATGCGGTGGGAATCGACCAAGTTGATGGAGTGTTAATGGATCTTGGCGTTTCTTCTCATCAGTTGGATGAGCCCTCACGTGGCTTCTCATTTCGTGAGGATGGGCCGCTCGATATGCGTATGGATGTTCGAACTGAGTTTTCCGCTCGCGAGCTGGTTAACGAGTGGTCTGAGGAGGATATGATTCATATTTTTCGCGAGTATGGTGAAGAGAAACGAGCGGTGCGTGCTGCGAAGGAGATTGTAAAAGCTCGCCAGGCTGCCCCAATTGAAACGACCTTGCAGCTAGCTGAGGTTGTTGAGAAAGCTGTCCCGCGAATCAGTGGAAAGCACCCCGCAACCCGAGTATTTCAGGCTATTCGAATTGCTGTGAATCGCGAGATGGAAGTGCTTGCGACCGCGCTTGATAAGTCGATTCAGATTCTCAGCGGGGGAGGGGTTCTTGCGGTCATAACTTTTCACTCGCTTGAGGACCGAATGGTCAAGTGGTTCATGCGCCGTCACAGCACTCCGGTTCTCGATCGTCCGGAATGGCCGGAGCCTCGCGAGAATTCGGATTATTGCCTGGCGCTTCCTTCGCGGAGGGCAATTGCACCAAGCGAGGCAGAGATAAAAGCCAATCCGAGAGCTAGGAGTGCCAAGCTTCGGGTGGCTGTGAAGTTGGAGGATTAATGGAGAAGAGAAATCGATACAGAAACGGGGTTCGCCCTATCACGATTTGCCGCCTCGCTGTGGCCGGTCTCCTGCTTCTCGCAACAGGTGCAGGATTTGTGCTTGTCAGGAATGAGCACGTGATTCGTGGGTATCAGATTCGCAGCCTGGAAGACGAAGTGTTCGAGTTGGATCAGGAAATTGAAATGTGGGAACTCCGCATTGCAGGTGTGAAAGGGCGAAAGGAGTTGTCGCGGCGTCTTCGCTGGGTTCAGAGCGATCTGAGTGAAATCGAAATGTCTCGTGTGATTGAGATTGAGGCACCTGAGGAAGGCTCCGACGTGGTCGTGAACCTGGACTAACAGAATTTTAATGATTGGGAACCTCAAGAGACGCTTGACTGTTGCCTGTGTTGCCCTGGTGATGCTTCTCTCTGCCCTCAGTGGACGCCTGATTTACATCGAGTTGTTCCGCGCTGAGGATTTGAGCCTGCTTGCACGTAAACGCTACGAGTATAAAGAGTTTTTGCCCGGGCAGCGTGGTCGCATATATGACAGTTCGGGTGAATTATTGGCAAGGAATCAGACTGTTTACTCGCTGGTTGTTGATTGTTTCCACCTCAAGGACCAGGGGTTTGCTTGCGCGGGTGTCGCTGCTAAAGAGGGGCTGAAAGCTCACGAGGTTCGCAAGCAATACCATCCCGACGAGATCCTGGCTCGCTATCGCGAACATGTTGCTGAATCGCTTTCCATGCCACTGCGGATGCCGGTGCAGGAGTTGGGTCGAAAGCTGCGTGAAAAGACGGTAGGTGAAATCGTTCTCGCGAAAGGAATTGAAGATGACTTCTCACGTCAACTCACAGAGGTGATTCGGGAAAAGTCGCTGCGAGGTCTTTATCTTCGGAAAGCCGAGCGTCGCTATTATCCGAGTCCGCTCTCATTGACGCAGGTGATTGGCTATGTTGACCAGGATGGTATTGGGGTTTCAGGCGTGGAGAAGACCCTCAATGAAGTGCTGACCGGAAAACCTGGGTATCGTTTCTGTGAGCGTGATCGAAAGAGTCGTGAAATTCACGCCTATCGCGGTCAACAGGTGGATCCAGTGCCGGGCAAGGATGTCTACCTTACAATCAGTATGGCTTTGCAGGAAGTGGTTGAGCGCGAGATGGATGCCGTGATTGACAGGTACCGCCCCGAGAAGGCCACTGCTATTTTTATGAACCCGAAGACAGGACAGGTGCTGGCGATGTCTAATCGGCCCCACTACGATCTCAGCACTCGGGAAGGCATTCGCGGAATGATGCCCGTGCGTCGAAACATCGCGGTTACTGACCTTTACCAGCCTGGGTCTACCTTCAAGGTTGTCGGCTACGGCGCTGCGTTTGATTGTGGTCTGGCAACACCAATGACCGAAGTGGATTGCGAGATGGGTGCCTATGACCTTGATGGTTTTGTTCTGAAAGATCATCACCCCTTCGGCATCCTGACAGCGCAAGTGGCTTTCGCAAAGTCATCTAATATTGGAGCGTATAAGGTGGCTCGCCCTCTTAACCGTTCGGGCTTTCACTCCTATGCCCAGAAGTTTGGATTCGGTAGCAAGACCGGCATTGAACTCAATGCCGAGCAGTCCGGTTGGATGAGCGAGGTCGAGAGTTGGTCTAAGCCATCCTTCTCGAGTCGCACGATGGGTTATGAGGTGAGTGTCACACCGATGCAGATGGTGATGGCGTGCAGTGTCATCGCCAATGGCGGAGTCTATCAGCCACCGACAATTATTGAGAGTGTTCGCGAAGGAGCAACCCATGATGTGCAGATTTTGAAAGGTGACATGAAAGCTGCCCGTAGGGTTCTGAGTGCCAAGGCTGCTGCCCAGGTGCGCCAGTGTATGATGGAAACGCTTACTGAAATTGGAACGGGCGCCAAGGCTAAACTCCCGGGCTACTCGATGGGAGGTAAGACCGGTACTGCTCGAAAATACATCGAAAATGTTGGCTATGTTTCAGGACGTTACACGGCCTCCTTTATGGGGTTTTTGCCAGCCGATGATCCTAAGATCGTCGGGCTGGTGATCGTTGATGATCCGAGTTTTACCAATGGTCCGGCCTACGGGGGAAGCGTCGCTGGACCTGTGTTCAAGTCGATAGCGGCTGATGCTGTAAAGATTTTCGGGATCGAGCCGGATCTTCCGGAAGAAATTGAAGAGGAACGTGAAGCTTCACTTGCGAATTTCAGTGGATTGGAGAGTGAGGGGTGAATGGCATGAAGCTGTCTGAAGTTATAGATTCTATTCACGTCAAATCGGTTTCCGGGTCGCTGGACGTGGAAGTGTCGGGCATTTTTTACGACTCGCGCCAAGTTATAGAGGGTGGGGTGTTTTGCGCTCTCATAGGAGAAGGCGCAGACGGTAATGAATACATTGATGCCGCGATCGAGAACGGGGCAGTCGCAATCATTTCCGGTAAATCGCATCCCGGTGAGTTTCAGAGAACGTGGGTCCGCGTTGCGGACCCACGACTGGCGATGGGGATTGCGTCTGCCAATCTGGAGGACAACCCGAGTCGGAAGATTCCCGTGGTTGGTGTGACCGGAACTAACGGTAAGACAACCACAACCTATTTGATTCATCACCTGTTCAAGTCAGTGCTGCATCGTGCTGGCCTTATTGGTACAATTAACTACGTCATCGGTGATGAAGTGAAGGATGCGCCGCATACGACTCCGGAGTCGCCGGATGTGCAACGGTTGCTCCGTGAAATGGTGGACTCTGATTGCCGAGGTGTCGCCATGGAGGTCTCGTCGCACGGGATTGTTCAAAAGCGGATCGCGGGTGTATCCTTCGACGTCGGTGTGTTCACCAATCTAACCCAGGATCACCTCGATTTCCACGGTGGGATGCAGAGCTATTTTGAGGCGAAAGCCGCCTTGTTTTCCGGAATGGAAAGCGATGCCGAAAAAGAGGGGATTGCGATCATTAACGTGGACGACTCTTACGGCGATCGGCTCAAGAAGATGCAGTTTGAGCACCTCAAGGTTTATACCTACGGGCGCTCCGCAAATGCCGATTTCCAGGCTTCGAATATTCGCAGCGATTTCAACGGAACCGAGTTTAAGCTTTCGTTTGGCGAACGCAGCTTCCTCGTCCGGATCCCGCTGATCGGTGCTTTTAATGTCTCTAACACCGTTGCCGCGATCGCTTCGGCCTATTCGGTTGGTTTGAATCTTCGTGAAACGGTTGCGAAAATGGTCGATGCTCCCCAGGTTCCGGGACGTCTTGAAGCAGTGGGTGATCGCCAGATTAACTACCGGGTCTTCGTAGACTATGCTCACACGCCGGATGCTCTCAGCAATGTGCTCGAAACTCTCAGGGCTCTTGGGCCAAACCGAATTATCACAGTGTTTGGCTGTGGTGGTGACCGTGACGTGCTCAAACGGGCACCCATGGCTAAAGCCGCTGAGGAGGCAAGTGACTTCTGCATCCTGACATCAGACAATCCGCGAACCGAAGAACCTCAGCAGATCCTTGATGACGCCGAAAAGGGTTTCTCCGGAAGTGGCTACGAGGTAATTGAGGATCGTCGCCTAGCTATTAAGCGCGCTATTCGTCTCGCAGACGAACGGGATATCGTTCTAATTGCGGGGAAAGGCCATGAGGATTACCAGGAAATCCACGGTGTTCGCCACAGCTTTGATGACCGCATGATGGCGGTTGGTTTTATTCGTGAAAAAGCAGAAGGGGGCAAGGAATGATGCAGGTCACCCTCGATCGATTGGCCCGCTGGAGCGACGGGGAACTTCTCCAGGGCGTGCCTTCAAATACGGTGTGTGCTCTGACCACTGATTCCCGCAAGGTGGAGGCCGGCCACGTTTTTCTCGCACTTAAGGGAGAACGGTTTAATGCGCATGACTTTATTGGCTCCGTCAGCGAGGCAGGTGCCGGCGCGCTGGTCGTCAGTGAACTGACGGCAGACACTGAGACTTATTCTGGTGGTATTGTCAGAGTAAAAGATCCGCTGCGGTCACTTCAGAAGCTGGCGTTTCATCATCGTCGCAATAGTGAGGGGCTGTTCGTAGTCGGAGTGACAGGAAGTAACGGAAAGACTTCGACTAAAGACTTTCTCAGCGCAGTGCTTTCAGCAGGCGGCGGCAAGGTGAACCGGACCGCCGGTAATCTGAACAACCATATTGGACTTCCTCTCACCATTCTTTCCGGCGACGGGAGCGAGAAATTCGGCGTCTGGGAGATGGGTATGAATCACCCCGGGGAAATCGAGGTGCTGGCTGAGATCGCTGCTCCGAATGCCGCAGTTATCACCCATATCGGGCGGGCTCATATTGAGCACATGAAGACTCGCGAAGCCATTGCGGAGGAAAAATCAGAACTGGCCATGGCGGTGCCAGCCAATGGTTTCTGTGCCATGCCGGTCGGAGACGATTTCTACAGCTACGTCAGTGATCGTGTCTTTTGCGAAATGGTCCCCGTTGGGATCGATGCCGGCGACGTCAGGGCAGAAAACGTCACAGCGATCGATGGAGGGGCGATGAAGTTTGTTCTTCGCTCTGAAATGACAGAGGCCCCTGAGGTGGTGCTTCCGGTCAAAGGATTGCACATGATCAGTAATGCCCTTCTTGCTGCCGCAGTGGGTCTTCGTCAGGGGATTTCTCCGGATGAAGTCGCAGAGAAGCTAAGCAATGTCGAATTGAGCGGTGGGCGCCTCCAGGAAAGAACCGCAGGCGGATTTCGTTTTCTTGATGACAGCTACAACGCCAACCCTGATTCAATGCAGGCGGCTCTCGAGACGCTTAAAGGTTCCGAGGTTGAGGGGCGTCGTGTGGCCGTCCTCGGTTTCATGGGTGAACTCGGTGATTTCGAGAGAGAAGAGCATTTGAAACTCGGCGAGACCGTTGTCGCGAACGGCATGGACGCACTTATTACTGTAGGTGAACGGGCAGCGCTCATTAGTGAGGGCGCCGCTGACCTCGAAGAGAATCATCATTTTTCCGATCACGAGGCGGCCACGGAGTTCCTAAACAACTTTCTCAGCGCCGATGATCTCACCCTTGTTAAAGGAAGCCGGGCGGCAGCTATGGAAAGGGTGATCAACAATCTTTAATCGCAACGACCACTCATGTTGTATTTTCTTCATCTACTGAAAGATTCATCTGAATGGCTGGATCCACTCAATGTTTTCCAGTATCAGACGTTTCGCGCGGCCGGAGCGTGTCTGACTGCTTTTCTGCTGACGGTGCTTTTCGGAAACAAGGTCATCCTTAAACTGGTCTCGCTCAAAGTTGGGCAGCCGATCAGAACGAGGGAAGAGGTTAACGAACTCGCCGAATTGCACGGTGGTAAGGCAGGGACGCCTACAATGGGCGGCGTGTTGATCGTTGGCGCGGTGCTAATCTCAGCTTTGCTTTGGGCTCGCCCTACTAATCCGTTTGTTCACGCTTTGATCTTTGTCACGCTAGGTACTGGCGTTCTTGGATTCGTCGATGACCTCCTCAAGGTTAGTAAGAAGAATTCGGTTGGGGTTCGCGGAAAAGTGAAACTCATCGTGCAATGCGTGGTTTCGTTTATTGCGGTTGGCTATCTCTACGCACACTCTGATACTGCCGATTACATTGCGCAGCTTTATCTGCCTTCGATCAAAGCTCCAGTCATTGAGGATATGGGGATCTTTACCTTCGTTCTTCTTCCTATTGTGATTGTCGGTTGTTCGAATGCAGTGAACCTGACGGATGGACTGGATGGGCTTGCCGCGGGATGTACGGTTACCACTGCGATGGCATACGCCATTCTCAGCTATGTCGCAGGCCATCAGATCATCGGAGAAGACTATCTTGGGGTTCCTTTCAATCGCTATGCTGGCGAAGTTTCCATTTTCTGCACTGCTCTAGTTGGGGCTGGCCTAGGGTTTCTCTGGTTCAATTGCTATCCGGCCAAGGTTTTCATGGGGGACACCGGTTCACTCGCAATTGGGGGAATGCTTGGAACCATTGCCATCTGCTGCAAGCAGGAATTACTCCTCATCATTGTTGGCTTCGTTTTTGTGATGGAGGCGGTCTCCGTGATTCTTCAGGTGGCCAGCTTCAAACTGACAGGTAAGCGCATTTTTAAGATGTCTCCGATTCACCACCACTTCGAGTTGATGGGCTGGGCGGAGAGTAAGGTAATTAACCGATTTTGGATCATTTCCATCATTTCGGCCATGGTCGGGTTAATGACATTGAAGCTTCGGTAAATGGAACTAACGGGTAAGAAAGTGGCTGTGTTAGGTGCAGGCGGTAGCGGGTTCGCTGCTGCTGCACTGGCGATCAGTCATGGGGCCACGGTTGCCGTGTACGACAGCGGTGATGAGTCGAGGCTAGCCTCTGCCGTTGACCGCTTTGCCGGGATAGGTGTGGTTCTGACCTGTGGCGAGGAAGCGTTGTCCCCGGGGCGAAAATTTGACGTGACCGTCATTAGTCCGGGAATTGATGAACGCTGGCCGATTGCTCAAGCGTTCATTGAGGTTTCCGATGAGTTTATTGGTGAGATTGAGTTGGCCGATCGCCTGAATGATATTCCAGTGATTGCAGTTACCGGGACCAACGGGAAAACAACAACGACCAGCTTGATCACAGATATGATCAACGGTGGAGGGAAACACGCGGTTGCAGCGGGCAACATCGGTCGTCCTTACAGTGATGTTGTTCTCTCTGGTCAGTCCTTTGACTGGATTGTTCTCGAGGTGAGCTCCTTTCAATTGGAAACGATCCGTAGCTTCAGTCCTGAGGTTGCAGTTTGGATGAATTTTGCGCCTGATCATCTTGATCGCTACGAAAGCCTCGAGGATTACCGCCAGGCAAAGCTGCGAATCTTTAAGAACGCAGGAGAGGGAAAGTTGGCGGTCTGCAAACTTGAGGATAATGTCGGGGGCGCCTGGGAGCGTAAGACTTTTTCCGCCTTCGCCGAAGGGGGAGACTTTCGATACAAGGGCGGCTTGATTCACCATGATGCTACTAGCCGGTCCTTCGATTTTTCCAAAGCTGATCTCCAGGGGAAACATAACGCCGAAAATGTGATGGCTGCCCTGGCTGTCGCCGATCGCATTGGCCTTGAGTGGGGAGCGGTCGCGAAGGCTGTCTTGAGCTTCGAGGCTCCGGCTCACCGTTGTGAGAAGGTGGGTGAAATTGATGGAGTACTTTTTCTAAATGATTCCAAGTCCACCAATCTACACTCTCTCGAGAGTGCTCTAGCGGGACACGAGAACCCAATTGTCCTGATAGCCGGAGGGAAGCAGAAAGGGCTGAATTTTGATCAACTGACTGAACTGATTCGCGAAAAGGTAAAGTCGGTTATCTGCATCGGAGAGATTGCTGACGACATTTCGAAGTTTTGGAGCCCGGTCGTCCAATGCCAAGTGGCAAGTAATCTGAACGAAGCAGCCCGATTGGCAGTTGGTGAGGCCGAACGCGGTGATATTGTCCTCTTTTCTCCAGGGACCTCGAGTTACGACATGTTTTCTGGGTATGAAGCCAGAGGCGAGGCGTTCAAGAGCGCGGTGAATAATCTTCACGGTCTCTAATCAATTAATAACAAACAACAAAAATAATGAGCAACAAAAGAAGAAATCGAAGAACAGCGAAGGGAGCCCGCCACAGCGCCCTTGGTCGTGCACGGGCGCAAACCAAGCTCTCGGCAAATGTAACTGAAGAGCAGGACTGGTACCTCGACACACCTGACGTGCGTCTGAGTCGGATCTTCAGTATTGTGCTAATCCTTCATGCGATCGCAATCGGAGGTATGATGGCTTTCAAGATGGTTGATAAGGCGTCCGCTGAAACCGGCATTACAATAAGTTCGGCGCGCGAGACTTTCGGTGATGCGGTGCAGGAAAAGCGCGCTCCGGCCGCTTTGGTTCCGAGCGACAGGCAGAATCGTGTCGAGAACGTGGCTCGTATCGCTCCTCCGACACCTCTTCGTCAGGACCCTAACAAAAAATTTCAGTACAAAGTCGAGGCGGGGGACACACTCCCTGAAATTGCGAGGTCCCTCAATGTCAGTGCTGATGCTCTTCGTAAGGAGAATTCCATTATTTCTGACAATGAGCTTTATCCCGGCCGATGGCTCAACATTTCGCAGAAGGAAGCGGTAGCCTTAGCAACTCCAGTTGAAGCTCCGGCTCAGCCTCAGGTAGACCGACCAGCTGCTCCGGCTCGTCCGACCACATACACCGTAAAGTCAGGTGATACGGCGTGGGCTATTTCCCGCCAGCTCGGGGTGTCTTTCAACGAACTCATGCAGTTGAACGGTATCGATAGCCCCGAGACTCTCCAGATCAATCAAGTGCTCCGCGTCCCTGCGGGAAACTAAGCCGGCTCTTTGGTATTGGATTTCCGTGCCCACTTAAAACTTTCCACTCACATGCATCGCAAGAGTCTGATCCTTCTGCTTTCCTCAGTTTCCTTTCTGGTGATCGTTGGCCTCGTTATGCTCATCAGTACCTGTGTTTTCAATGCCAATGCTAACGCCGCAGACGGCTATCGTGAGGCAAAGAAACAGGGTTTCTGGTTGTTTCTGGGAATTGGTGTGTGTGTGGGGGCTGCCTTGACGGATTACCGTTTCTGGAAAAAGCGGAACTGGATGCTATACGCGGGAGTGGTATTGCTCCTCGTTCTCTGTTTTGTCCCCGGAGTGGGACGTGAAATTAACGGGGAATCCCGTTGGATAGAAATCGGAGCCCTGCGCCTTCAGCCTTCTGAATTCGCAAAGATTTCGGTGATTGTCTTTCTGGCCTATTGGTTTTCCCGTCATCCAGATGGTGGAAATCATTTCATCCGTGGATTCGGTGCACCGCTGGCTTTTGTGGCTCTTCCTCTATTCTTGATTCTATTCGAAGTCGATATCGGCACCACTGCGGTGCTTTCTGCGACGACGTTACTCATACTTTACGTCGCAGGGTCGAACTGGAAATACCTGACTGGTCTCTGTCTCGCAGGAGTCGTCGCCTTTATTGGAATGATGCGCTATGCCCCCAACCGGGTTGAGCGGATTATGGCGTTTCTTGATCTGGAAGAGCATCAGAACGAGGCCGGTTACCAGCAGTGGTTGTCGCTGATGGCGATCGGCTCTGGAGGCATGACGGGGAGAGGTGTCGGTGAAGGTCGTCTTAAGATGATGTACATGCCATTTGCTCATACTGACTTTATCTTTCCAATGATTGGGGAAGAGATGGGAATGGTTTGCACCATTCTGGTGGTGCTGGCTTTTATCTTTCTGGTGTTCTCCGGATTTATCATTGGAGCTCATGCGCCCGACCGTTTTGGAACCCTTCTTGCGACTGGCTTGGTGGGCTATATTGGAGTTCAGGCATTCGTGAATATCGGAGTCACAACGGCGATCCTTCCAAACACAGGCCTTACTTTGCCTTTTGTCAGCTACGGTGGTTCTTCGCTTTTGATTGGTTTTGTCGCTGTGGGCATCCTCATTAATATCTATCGCCAAGGAGTCGTTGAAAAAGGCGATGACAAAGATTGGGTGATTCGTCGCAAACGGATTACACCGCGCGCCTGACCCTTGGGTAGAATCCACTTCAGCGCCGGCACGGCAAATGCGAAAGGGGGATGCGCGTGTCTCCTGAATCGCCCTTTGAGGCTCGTTCCGAGGGGGAACTGGATAAAGGGGGAAAGGAGTGGACGGACAGGGACTCGAACCCTGGACCAATTGGTTAAAAGCCAACTGCTCTACCAACTGAGCTATCCGTCCACATAGGGAGTCACCGGTGGTCAGCCAGGACGGGCGCGTAAGGTAATGCGCAAGTCTGATCACGCAAGCGAAAGTTCCCTCAATAGTTCACCGAGTGAGTTTTCCCCAGCTCCAATGCGAAAAAGCGAGAATCCAGCGAGTTCAGCCCCTTCCCAATCGCATTGAGGGTCATCTCCGACGTGGAGTATCGAATTGGGTGGCAGGTCGAGAACTTTGGCAGCCTCATTGAAGATCCTTTGATCGGGCTTGGATGCACCGATTTCGCAAGAGAGCACGGTATGTTCGAAGAAATCGAGTAACTCGAGGTCTCGAAGGATCCTGCGGAGGCGCCCGTCAAAATTGGAAAGTATTATGATGCGGTAACGCTGGCTGACGCGGGCGAGGACTTTACGAGCAGCAGGGTCGGCAATCCAGGTTCCCGGGGACTCGAAGTGATCGTAGAGGTCTTCGAAGAAGGTGTCGAATGCGCTGCCTGCAGGGATTTGCGCGTCTGCTTCGTCAAAGACCTTGCGGACGATTCGATTCCACCACGACTTTTCATTCGGATCGTCGATGCGGGACTCGGGTGAGAATGGGGCAGGGGTGCGTTCCCAGACGGCTCGGAAAGCCCGGTTGAGATCGTCAGGAGAGCATAAAATTCCGTGCCGATCCGCCACCCGGGAGTAGGAACATCCGACCGGTTCGGCGAGGTGGATGAGAGTCCCCGCTGCATCGAAACTGACGGCCCTGATTGATTCATTTAACATTGCTTGATTTGTCTGGATTTACGCCTTGCCTATCCCTGGGTAACCGCCTATGGTTCCCACCCTACAGTCTTGAGAAGTTGGCCTGGATACTGGCTAAATGGATTAGGTGGGCTCGTCCCGCTTTTTTTTGTCTCAACACCGAAGGATCAGCTCGAAAAAATGACAAACGAATTGCTAGCACTTTTCGAATATTACGAGAACGAAAAAGGTATCAAACGTGAGACGATGGTCGAAGCGCTTGAGACAGCCCTTTTGTCTGCTTCACGTAAGAGTATCGGCCCAGCACGTGAAATGCGGATTCATATTGACCCGGACAATGGAGACATCCGTGCCTTCGCGACCCTCGTCGTCTGCGACCGCGTTGAGAACCCCTACGACGAGATCGACATTTTCACGGCCCGCCGTCTAAATCGAGACATCAACGTCGACGACGATCTTGAGGTTGATATTACGCCCGCGAACTTTGGCCGTATCGCTGCACAAACTGCCAAGCAGACCATGATGCAGCGGCTCCGTCAGGCTGAAAAGGAGATGATTTACGACGAATTCAAGGACCGTGCAGGCGACATCGTCAGCGGAACTGTTCGTCGATTTGAGCGTGGCGATGTATTCATCGACCTTGGCAAGTTTGAAGGTGTTATGCACCAGCGTGAGCGTGTTTCAACTGAGGAATACAACGTTGGTGACCGTATCCGGGCTTATGTTGTGGCTGTGGAAAACGGACCCCGCGGGCCCGAGATTATTCTTTCCCGCAGCCATCCGAACTTTGTCCGACGCCTCTTCGAATCCGAGGTGAGTGAAATTGCGGACAGGACTGTTGAAATTCGCTCTCTAGCACGAGAGGCCGGCTATCGCACAAAAGTGGCCGTTTACAGCGCCGACGAAAAAGTGGATCCGGTTGGCGCGTGCGTCGGCCTTCGCGGGGCCCGCGTCAAAAACATCGTTCGGGAACTGAACAACGAGAAAGTCGATATCATTCGATGGAGTGATGATATTCACGCCTTTGTCAGCGAGGCACTAAAGCCGGCTGAGATCAAATCAATCACTCTCGACGAAGAGAACAAATCAGTTCTCGTGTGCGTCGATGAAGAGGAACTCTCCAAGGCAATTGGTCGCCGTGGCCAGAATGCACGACTCACTGCTCGACTCGTTGGATGGGAGGTGCAGGTCCAAAAAGATGAGTCAGCTCATGAAGCTTTCGAAGCCCAAGTAGCTCAGGCAGCTTCCGTCATTTCCAATGCCGCTGATATAGGGGAGGAGACGGCTACCGCTCTCGTTCGCGGTGGTCTTATGTCTCTTGAGATGATTGCCAACGATGTCGACGAAGTTGA
>PKCI01000231.1 GCA_002862135.1 Verrucomicrobiota bacterium
CGAGGTCAAGGCGACTCCAGTTGCCCGGAAGATTGCGGCCGATGAAGGCATCGATTTGAGCTCGGTTTCCGGCAGCGGAACTGGCGGGAAAATTACCAAAGCAGATGTGGTTAGTGCTGCTTCTAGAACTCTCGAATCTGCGCAGGTCGCACCGGTCTCAACAACTCCCTCGGCTGGTCCGCTCGCGAGAGATGAAGGCTCCAGTGAAAGGCCGACCACGCGAAAGAAAATGTCTCCGTTGCGTCGGAAGATTGCCACTCATCTCGTCAATGCCCAGCAGGAGGCGGCGATTCTCTCCACCTTTAACGAAGTGGATATGACGGCAATAATGGAGCTGCGTAAGCGGGTTCAGGAGGAATTTGTTGGCCGGCACGGGGTTAAATTGGGTTTCATGTCCTTCTTCATTAAAGCGGTGGTGGATGCCCTTCAAGCCGTCCCTTCGATAAATGCGCAAATCGAAAGAGATGAGATAATTGAAAATCATTTTTACGATATTGGCGTAGCCGTCGGCACCGATAAGGGGCTCATGGTCCCTATCGTTCGCGAGTGCGATGAGAAGTCATTCGCTGAAATCGAGCAGGCCATCGCTGGATATGCGACCAAGGCCCGTGAAGGAAGCATCGGGCTCGCTGATCTGCAGGGTGGCGTCTTTACGATCACTAATGGCGGCATCTATGGATCTCTGCTCAGTACGCCGATCCTTAATCCGCCGCAGTCCGGCATCTTGGGAATGCACAGCATTCAGCAGCGTCCCGTAGCAGTGAATGGTGAGGTGGTGATTCGCCCCATGATGTATCTGGCTCTCAGCTACGATCACCGTCTCGTTGACGGAAAAGAGGCGGTCACTTTCCTCGTTAGAGTAAAGGAATGTCTCGAAAATCCCGACCGCATGCTGGTTGGAGCCTAATTGCTTAACTTAGCGAAAATATTAAAATTCTAAAAGTAAGACTGGGAATTTTTTAAATTTAGCTTTCTTGAACAGCAGCGAGATGGTATCAACTCCCATGTTCTCCGGACGTTTGTCTCTCAGTGTGGCCCTGACCTGTGGGTTTGGCCTTTTCTCCGCAGGCTGTCTCAGCAAGAAAAACGATGAGGTTTCTGCCGAAGTGGCGCCGCCTCCGTCAGCCTACTCCATTGCGCCCACCGGTTATGTTGGCACTGCCGCTGCCCCTGCCCCTGCCGCGGTCAGAACTTCTTTTCAAGCGGCGACGCCTCCCCACCCAGCTCCATTTGAACTTCGCGTCAACGAGGAATTGGTGACACACTTGATTGTTTCGGGGGAATCTCTCTCGAGCATCTCCGGGAAATACAATAGCAGCATCAGTCGAATCATGGCTGCGAACGGAATGACCGATACTAAGATTTTTGCCGGTAAGTCTCTCCAGGTCCCGATCGTTAAGTCCTCGCAAATGGCGATGAATGGTGAGCCGAGACCTTCTACGGCACCCGCCTACAGTAGTCAGGAAGCTGCGCAAGGGGTGTCCATACCTAGTGTTCCTGCACCCCCAACCAACTACGGAACTCCGACCTCCGTACCGGTTTACCGGGGAACGACGGTCGAGCCGTCCTCCACCTCTTATCCCCGCCAAACCGCTCCTACAGCACCTGCGGCTAGCTTCCCGACACCGAGTTTCTGATTTGGCGGTTCTTTAATTGAGATGAGTTCAGGCATTTCGGTGGGCATCATCACCGTCTCCGATCGGGCTTCAGCTGGAGAGTATGAGGACTATGGCGGTCCTGCGCTTCGCCAAGCATGCCAAGACTATGAGTGGCAGGTGGAAGCCGAAGCAATTATTCCAGACGACCTCGAAAAGATCCAAAGGACCATTCGTGCGTTTTCCTCGCAGGGATGCGGTTTGGTTTTGACCACCGGTGGCACTGGAATCGCTCACCGAGATGTGACGCCGGAAGCGATTCGCGGAATCATGCGTTTGGAGATTCCCGGCTTTGGCGAATCCATGCGGATGCAGTCTCTCGAGATAACGCCGAATGCGATCCTTTCGCGAAGCCTGGCCGCAATTGTTGACGCTTCCCTCGTAATTGCTCTGCCTGGAAAGCCAAGCGGAGCGGTCGAATGTCTCGGCTTTGTGCTTGGGGCGATTCCGCACTCCGTAAAGCTGGCCCAGGGTGTGCCGACTTCCTGCTAGGTCTCTTGGTGTCGAGTGACTTGACCCCAGTGAAGAAGGGTATCGAGCCTCGAAAAGAGGTTCCAGTCAGAAGCCGGGCCCGAAAAGTTGTTCAGTCGCCTGCGCCGAGGTTCTCAAATGGCGCCACCAGTTCCATTCCAAGCAGGACATAATCATGCGGCTGGGCCTGCATATCGAGGATGTAGTTGGGGAGCCTGACAAGTTCGCAGAAGCCGGCCGAAACCATGGATTCGATCGCAGATTTTCGCTCTCCATTTACCGAAGACTCCAACTTGGTGAGGCCACGATGGCGGGAAAGATCGATGATTTCTTCCAGCAACGTATCGAGAACGCCCATACCTCTGAAATCGGGATGAGTGAGGAAATAGACTTCCCCGATATGACGTTTCCACCCACCGGGTCTTTGATGCAGAGTTCCCAGGCCGGCAAGACGACCGTCGACAAAAGCGAGCAGGGGAAGGTGCTCGCTGAATTCGGGGTCATTCATCCATAGTTTGAAAAGGGAACCGTCTTTGATCTGGTTTTTGACGAAAAGCTGCTCCTGTTCCGGGATCACTGTATGAAAATCCCTGAAGGCGTGCTCATCGCCCGCCTCCATGGGTCGAACGGAGCAAGGGGAACCGTCTTTCAGTGTAGATCGGGCAGGGAAGTTTTCGAGACTCATAGCTTACCTCAACAGACACCAACCCTGCAGCATCGAGCGTGCCAAACTCGAAAGGATATAAAGATCGGTGCTCCTCAGGTCGTGGGATGAGAGACAGACACTTCTTTCGAGGGCGGGTTTAACAAGTACCAGCTTAGCAGAAGAATGAGCAGAACGAGAATAGTCCAAGCCTGCCACATTGGGTCGCTGACGGACTGTTTCTCCATTATCTTTTTCGGCAGAACGTTCAGGTCAGAACGGGAAGCCGCTGCGGAGAAGTCAGCTTCCCGGGTGTCGGCAAAGTTTGCAGATGCATCGAGTAGCGGAATGTCGCCTTGAGCGATGGCAAAAAATCCGGGATCTAGCGGAGCGCGGAGCATACCAGCGAGATTCCAGGGCACGGTCTGCGTGGCTCCGGATGAGTCGATCAGGATGTCGAGGGCGTCGTCGCCGGTCTTTACGGCGACCTGAATCTGCTGATTGAGTTCGAGGTTGTTTCGTTCCAGAGCCACCTTATCATATCTCAGTTGGTTCACGAATCTGTTGATCATGATGACGAACGACGGGAGGCGCTGCGCGTTGGATTGTCCGACATCGAAGTTGAAAATCAATTGGTTCACCTCAGATGATTGGCGAAGCAACACCAACGTTCGGTCCCCTTGCCACAAAAGAGGGACATCGTAGCCTTTGAGAGGAACTGAAGCGGTTGATTTGGCAATGAGCCCCTGCCAGTTCAGGTTCTGAACAAAAGGGTGATTCGCCGCTACGATAGTTCCCTGAAAGAATTCTTTGGGGGCATACTGCTGGTCCAGCAGAACGATCCCAACGGGAGGCAGGGGACGCGGCTTCAGTGGGTTGTAGGTCGCAATGAGGAGGTCAGGCGGAACGCTCTCACTACTTTCTGCAGGGGGGCGCAAAAGTGGAGCATTGTCGAGGCTCTCAATGATGGTTCGCACCATCTCAGAAGCGTCTGGCGCCACGTTGGTGGCAATGTAGACCGGCTTGATTTCAGGCGCGACCATGTAAAGCAGATCATCACGGGCAAAGTCATCCGGTGCCATGTTGAGGGTGGCTCGATCAATGCCTTCGGGGAACTTACCGGAGAGAGTCCTAGTTTCTCTGGCTTTCAGCGACATGTTTCGCGTCTCGGTTCGTTGCTGGCCAATGGACAGGAACCACTCGCGGGTTTGGGGTTCATCTGAGTAGTTTCTCACTGTTGCCTGCCAGCTTAACTTTTCATCGCTATCCTCGGTTGGCTCAATCCGCAACCCGGCAAACCCGACGTTGGAGATGGGTTCACCGACACTAAGGAGACTGGCACCGAAAGGAAGCTGGTCTTCAAGATGGTCAGTCAGGAAGATGAGATTGCCGGCAGTTCCCGCGATACTCCTGCCGACTCGCAGCGAAGCTTCAGGAGAGTGAGCGCTGTTGGCAGGGCTCCATTCTGTCAGGGAATCGGTCATTTCGCTGATCGATCCTCCCCGATAAAGCCTATCGCCTTGTTCGTGAGATTCCATTAAGGTGTAGACTACCGTGGTCAGTTGCCCGGGTATCCTTGAAAGCTCTGTCTTCAATTGCTCAGCGGCGTTCTCCTTGAATGGTTCCATTGAGGCTGAGCTGTCGATAACAATGACGATTTGTTGAACCTGATTTTCCCGGGTCCAGCGGGGCTGAATCAAAAGCCAGGTCAGGACAAGAACCGAGAGTAGCTGAAGCCAAAGCGTTACTGAGTTGCGGAGCCGGTCGAGTTTTCGTCCCTTTAAGCTCTGCCGGTCGATCGCATCAAGCATGAAAAGGGTGCTGATTGGAAACTTCTGCGACTGGCGCTGGAGCAAGTGAATCAGCAAGATTGCCGGTATGCCAAGCAGCGCAAGAAAACCGAGTGGGTTGGCGAATACAATCGGCATGTCAGGCAAGTTGGATAGCTCCGGCCGGAATAGCCTCAAGTTTCATGGCCTCTTCAAACGAGCCATCAGACGGAATGCGTGCGAGTGGGGTCTGGGCCCTCACGGCTGCCCCTTTCCACCGTTCAAAATGGTTATGATAAGTCTGGAGGTAGCGCTTTAGCAGAGGAGGTTCGATTCTACGTTCATGTTTGGCTCCGCTCTCAGTATCGATAAACTCATAGTTGCCGTTCCAGCCCGGATCAGACTCGTCTCTCGAAAATGGACACAGGATCGCAGCTCGGCCATTGTTATGTTGAAGTGCCCGAATCGTTGATTCCGGTGAAGCCGGGAAAAGACCATCGCTGATGAGGATCCGAAGAGATCGAGTTCGAAAGGGAATTACCGCCAGGTTGGGTGCTGCGGAGGCGTCAACGTCAGGCAGGGCGGATGCTTCGTCTGTCCAGCGATGGGTGACGACGCTGTGAGCTTCAGCGTGTTTCCAGCGCTCGCCCTTCACGAGGTAGGCTTTGGCACTGGCGGCAGCCTGCTCGGCCGCGAAAAAGGTGAAGTAAAAGACTTCGAGGACACGGCGTGATTTTTTTTCGCCCGAGAACATTGACCCTGACACGTCCAGAATGATTTCCACGATAGGCCGGACTTCCTCACGATACAATTTCAGGGTGTAGTCGCCGGTTCTGCCGAATGCCTGCCAATTGATGTGGCGAGGATCGTCGCCGGGAAGATACTGACGGTGATCCTGGAAATCGAGAGAACTGCCGGCTCCCGATCCGGCATAGTCACCCGGATTGCCCTTCCAGTTTCGGTCCTTGAGGGGTAGGGCGAATAGGCTTGTGTAGGCACGGGCACGTCCCGAGACCTGGTTCAGATCAATATCTTCAGAAACCGTAGCCATTACTTCGAACGGATCATGTGTTTGATGAATTTCCCGAAGGACTTCCGTCCTCTCACCAGTGGAACAACCACGCACACGAGGGTCGTCGCGGGAACGATTAAGAGAAACTGGATGTTGTGAAGCTCCGATCGTTGGTAGGCGACTATGAGGACTGAAGGCAGCGGTGCGAGGCTGAAGGTGAGTTCCTCCCACCTGCCGATAGCGGCGGCAATGAAGGAGACCATGATTGTGATTCCCCCGATGATTGCCTGAATCAGCATGTAAAGAGCGAAGGTGAATCTGGATCCAGTATGTGAGGGAAAGAACAGGGAGATGATCAAAAGTGGGAAGACGACTGTGTTGCAGGTGCTGAGGACGAAAAGGAGATTTTTGAGTTCGTGGGGGTTGCCCCGCGCCTTCTCATTGAAAAAGAAGATTGTTGCTAGGATGCCGGTGGAAAGGAGAAAGAAAAAGAGCCCTGAAATCCAACCGGGGATCAGGAAGAGGCCGAGCCAGCGGGTGATAACGGTTTTCGAGAAAGGTTGCACTACCCTCGTGAAAACAGGAAGTGGTTCAGTCAGGGCGTCGACCGTGGCGATGCAAAGGATGGTGGTGATTACCACGAGAATGATTTCGGAATCATATTGAAGAGCGCTGAGCGCGAAGCACAAGGCCACAGCGAGGAGAGCGGACAGCCGTTTCCGCGTCGCATGATTTTCGGAGAGCGGGGAGATGCGGCTCGCGGCGAAGGCGAGGAAGTAGTAGCACCCGAACACTCCGATCAGGGCCATCAGTCCAAGGAACTGCCATTTAAAAGCGCGGGGAGCGCTGCTGCTGAGAAGCTCGCTTGAAACGTAGCTCCCGAGGGCGGAAAGCAGTATGGCAAGGGCAATGCAGGCAACTCCTCGAAGAAGAATGTTAGGAAAGCCTGAACAGCCGATTGTAATGGCGGTGGCAAGTGCTGATCCAATCCCGATCATGAGCAAAGCAATCAGATCGACTATGAAGTTCACATTTCCAAGGAAGTAGCGAATCACAAGGTAGGGGAGAACCCCGGTCAAAAAGAGGAGCCCCTGGGCATTCAGTGCCGCCCACTTGCCAAGGGTGATCCTCCACCCGTTCAGCTTTGTCATGTGGATGAGGTCCATGGTGTTGAGCTGGTATTCTGAACTCAGTGCGCTGAACCCCCGAAGCGGCTGGACGAACAAGAGCACGACGATGATAACGAACCAGAAGAAGACCTCCGAGTCTGATGAGCCCGGATCGATCATGGCTGTGAGCAGGCACAGCATCATGAAGGTGTGCAGAAGAATGAATGCGATCGCGAACATGTTGGTTCGCATGCCCTGCCGGAGTTCCTTGACCAACATCGGGCTTAGGCGCGGCGAAAAGTCTCCCATGCGCTCGGCGAGGCTCTCGGGATCGGCTGTTGGGGTATCACTCATTCAAAGATAGGCGCGGGGGCGCTATTTCGCGGCCGGAGTGCCTGATTCCTCAATCTCTCCGAGAATTTCGATGAAGGCGTCTTCCAGTTTCCGCTCCTCCTGGTGAAAATCGGTGATGTTGAGGCCATCCGTGATCATGCGGCGCAGAATTTTCGCAATGTCCTCGTCTTCCGCCGGCTCAATTTCAATTCGTCCGCCGGTCTTGGTGGAATCAACAAAGGTCACACCGGGAGCGAGCATGGCCCATTCCCTCAGCTTTTCGGGAGGGTCTGACAGTAGCACTTCGACGAGGCAAGAACTGGAGTTACTCTTGGTCAGGCTGTCGGCATCGCCATGGTGGATAATCTTCCCCTGATTAATGAAGAGAAGTGAGTCACACATTTCTCCAAGCTCGGACAGGATATGCGAACTGATGAAAACCGTCTTTCCGTCTTCGGCGAGGATCCGGATGAGATGTTTCAATTCGACTCGCGCCTTGGGGTCGAGTCCTGCGGCCGGTTCGTCTAGTATTAGTACTTCAGGGTCGTGAAGCAGGGCGCGCCCGAGACAGAGACGCTGTCCCATTCCTTTGCTCAATTTGTCGATGAGTCGGTCAGAGAGAGGAGTCAGGTCGGTAAACTCCATGACCTCGACAATGCGATCGATTCTTTCCTGGCCCTTGTAGCCAAGGGCTCGAGCAAAGAAGTCGAGATACTCGATTACCGTCATGTTGCGGTAGGTACCGTAGTGATCCGGCATCCAACCGATCTTTCCACGAACTTCAGCAGGGTATTCGACCACATTGATCCCGCAGACCTTGGCTTCTCCGGAATTGGGGTAGTCCAGAGTGGCGAGGATGCGCATGGTCGTGGTCTTGCCAGCTCCGTTTGCTCCAACGAAGCCAACAACCTGTCCGCGTGGAATGACAAAGGAAATATTATTCACGGCATGGATACCGTTGAACCAGCGAGCCAGATTGGTGACCTCAATCGCGGGCGGTTGAAGCGGCGGTGAGATCGCCTCGGTATGCTCCTCTTTGGATGCATACGCGGTATTATTGTCAGGATCACTCATTTCCGGCGGCGGGATTAGGATTCAAGGCGAGGCCAGTCAAGAGAACGGGCTCACGCGCCCACCGGATCGAGGGGTGCGAGGTCACAGCGAAGGACTCGGCGGATTCGGGAAGGGCAAAGTAACGTGACTGGTCTTGGCCAAGGTTGCGAATGCGGTTGGCCAGCGCCTGACTGAAAGTGACAGAGTTGGTTTTGAGCCATTCCTCGTATTCATCCGGATCTGCCGACTCTAGAGGGATCGGGCTGCCGGGGGCGACAACCGTATTTTCGGGCGCCCGCCAGATTTTTCCATCATCGCTGCGGTAGTAGAAGGCCGAAATCGCGACAGGAAGACTGGAAACCAGACTCGGTGGAGAGTCCCGCCTGGCGGTGGACTCAATTTCCACCCGTGCCCGGGTGGGTTGTGATGTTCGAATTGAGAAACCCTGCTCTGAGCGACTCCTGAAAAATCCTCCATCGTAGTGTTGCTCAGAGAAGTAATAATCGGTGGTCCGGTTCGAGCCCACCGAGAATGGATTAAAGATACTGGGGGGAAGGTTCACCGGATCCATCACCATCTCGGTATCCGATTTGAAGCCGGAACTCAGGATCACACCGGTACGACTCACTTGCTCCTGCGTCACATAAAGTCGCATTTCGCCGGACTGCGATTGTATATCCGCCAGGGTTGTTCGATAGCCCTTTCCACCGACACCGTCTTCGAGAAAAATGATGGCGACAATGATGAGGCAAGCAGCCAGGGAAATGATGGGTGTGGTGAAGAAGAGGCGGTGTCGTTGGCCCTTCTTGGCAAATTGGAAGAGGTTCACCGGTGCGACCACGATTGCGAAGATAAGCAGCGGAATGAGAATAATGGCAGGGCTGAACTTTTTGTCGCCGAACTCGCGACGCAAATTCCAGTCGCGACCGAAATTATTTCTGAGTTCTTCCGAGCGCCGCGGGGTCTTCTGGATCTTGCCGTAGTCGGAGACAATAGAGACGTCGAGGCTGTCGCCGTCCCAGTTTTTCAAATGAATCTGCCCGAGGCTGAACCGGCCGCTGCTGGGAGTTCGCCTGAACTGCTGGACACCCTCGATTTCCAGCTCGTGGACAGTGAGTTTCTTGCCGTTTGGTGGTTGCTCTGTCGTAAAAATGTCGAGACGGCCGCCCAACCTAACCCATTCGAGCACTCCCCGTCGTTGCGCGTCCTCGAGTGACTTCCAGGATTTGTGATCGATCATGATCGCATCAAGTGCTGAATAACCTCTCCAGTTGACTGGGAGTTGCTCGGGAAGATAGGGGAGGGCGAAACGGGTATCGCTGGGGGATCTGTTTTGAACATGGTCATCGAGGTCAGACAAGCTTCTCCTCGCTAGCACCTTGCTAATCGCCACAGTCGGAAAGTCGTCATTTGTTTCGTGACCGACAGAGCGGGAGAGCGTGCCCAGTCCGGATGAGGAGACTTCCACCTTGGTGTTGTGGTAGGAGTAGGTCGTGAAGAGCGGCGCTATCGGTAGATACAGTTCCCGGGTAACGACGGCTCCGTTTTCGACCGATATGGTGCCGGTGATGTCAGTAGAAAGAGTTCGGTACGAGTTGCCGTCGCTGATCTTGACCTCCCACGTCCTGTCTTTACCCGACTGGTTGGTGATGGTGACCCGGAAAGGGAGCGAGCCTTGCTGGGCCGATGGCGCAAAGACTGCTTCGACCTTCACTGAGGTCTTCCCGGGATTCCGGTAGGTCTCGTTGAGAACCTCGACCTGGGTCGAAGCGGTCGAAGTGAGCAGGCAAAAGACAGTTGCGATGAAGAGAACTCGGAAGGGCGGCATATCTCGATGTGGTCTTCTCGAAAGGGTCCGTAAGCGAAGAAGTGTTTTTTTCAGGCTTCCTTCAGCGTGGCGGGTAGATCCATTTCCTGCCGCGGGATCTCTTCGAGCAGCGCCTCAACAATCTGGCGGTTGGTCAGGCCTTCAATCCGGGCTTCGTATTCGAGAATAATGCGGTGCTGAAGTACCGGGATTGCCACATCGGCCACGTCCTCGAAACTGGCATTGATTCTTCCGGCCATGAGGGCACGGGCCTTGGCGGCCGAAGCCAGACCGAGAGCGGCGCGCGGACTTGCTCCAAACTTGATCGAGTTGGCCGTTTTCGATACCCCGCAGTGGGTACCGTCAACCAGTCGGGAGATATAGGACGCGACCACATCAGGAAGGTAAATTTCACGAACGGCATTGGTGATAGCAATCAGCTCATCATCAGTGAGAACCTTGTCGACCTCAGGTTCGACGCCCATTTCGCGGTTCTGAACAATAGTCTGGAGGGTTTCGGCGGAGTTTCGGCGAACCATCAGCTTGAAGAGAAATCGGTCGAGCTGGGCCTCAGGGAGGGGATAAGTGCCCTCGAGCTCGATAGGGTTCTGCGTCGCGAGTACGAAAAAGGGAAAGGGGAGTTCGTGTGGGTTGCCGAGGACGGTGACGCGGCGCTCCTGCATGGCTTCAAGCAGGGCGGATTGGGTTTTCGGGGACGCCCGGTTGATTTCATCGGCAAGGACGATATTGGCGAAGATAGGGCCTTCCTGGAAAATGAAGCGCCTGCCTTCCTCGCTGTCTTGGAGGATGGGGTTTCCAGTGATATCGCCCGGGAGGAGGTCCGGGGTGAACTGAATCCGCTTGTTTTCCATTTCGAGAGTCTTCGCGAGCCCTTTCACCAATTCGGTCTTCCCAAGTCCGGGTAGGCCCTCAAGCAGGATGTGCCCTCGGGAAAGCAGGCCCGTGATGACCATCTCGATGAGGTTTTCCTGCCCGAAAAGCACTCTGTTGAGTGCCTTCTGAAGGTCTTTTACTTTCGAGGCGTAGGCTGCGATATCGGCTTCTTCCAGCGGCATTCGGGCATTCAACTAAGATGCCCAGAATCTGCCAAGAGAAAACGAAGCCTTTGATAGGGGAATATTCGACAAACTACTGTTTGATTTTTCCGGAAATGCAGTTACAAAGTTCGGCTCCCCGCGAGAATCGCGGATTCCCCGTTTTCGGGAGCTTACTTAAGGAAAAGGCAAAATGGTTAAAATCAGATTGAGACGCGAAGGGTCCAAGGATCGTCCCTACTACAGGGTGGTAGTGACGGACAGTCGTGCGCGTCGTGAAGGAGCTTACATCGAGCAGGTGGGCATCCACGACCCGATGAAGAAACCGGAACAGACAAGCCTGGATCTTGCAAAGGTGGACGAGTGGATTGGCAAGGGCGCACAGCCCTCTGACACCGTGCGCAGCCTGATCAAGAAAGCTCGTCAGGCATCCGCCTGATCTTCGCAGTATTGAACCGAGGATGAGGTGCTCGACACGGGCACCTTTCTCTGTACACCGAAACGATGGAGGCAGAACTCGCGATTCAAGAATTCCTTGAATACGTGGTGGTGCAGCTGATCAAGCATCCGGAAGAGGCGAGTGTGATTCACGAAAAGGATGGCGAACGCCATCTCTATCGCATGCGCCTCCACCCCGACGACGCCGGTCGGGTTATCGGGAAAAACGGCAAGACAATAGGGGCGATTCGAAGCCTCGCCATCGCCTCAGCTCAGCGTCACGGCATTCGCGTCGACGTGGAGCTTGACGAAAAGGAAGACTAGAAGGTCTTCCAACCTCGTGAAATTTGACGTTTTGATGTGTCCAAACCCCTGCCAGAGGGACAACCGTGGGGCGACGGGGGCTTTATTTCCAGAGAAGTTGAAAATTACAGTTTTTAACCAAATTTGTTGTGAATTTGTCACCAGCTTCAATTCGTTGATCTAAATAATTTAAATTTGTTGACCAAAACGCAGGAACCGGTAAATCACACTGGTGATCTCTTGGTCTGGCTACCTCTAGGGGCGTTTCAGATCCTGAGTTTTGCCGGGAAAACTTATGTAGTTCGCCCCGTCGCAGTGGCAGGACGTAAAAGGGTTAAAAAAAATGAACTTTGCGCTGATTTGAGTCTTTACGAGGAAGAAAACTCTGTCGTAGGATCGCGGCCCTTATTTGGGGAGAACCCCGACTTTAACTTTAATCGAGTAAGAACCCATATGAAAACTTTCCTGACAATCCTCGCAGCGTTTGGAATTCTCGTTCTCAGCGTGAATGCCCAACAACCCGTACGAATCGCGGTCGGTGATGTCGATGTGAAGTCGATGGAGGTCGAATCTCAACAGACTCCTGAGTTTCAGGCAAGTGGCCCCAAGAATAAGAATATACCGAGTCCGCGACAGTGGCTCGAATTCGAAGTTGAGTTCGAAATTGATGGTCCTAGGGAGCAGGTGGTTCCCGAACTGCTCTTCCGTTACTACATCGGTATGAGAGATCAGGATGGCCAATCTCTCGTGCTTACCGGAGACGTGACCCATCTAAATGTGCTATGCGGCGAAGAAAGTTACTCTGCGGTCTACGTTTCCCCCAACACTCTTGGCACTCTTACAGGGGACTATCGCCGCTTCCAACCCAGCTCTGTCTCTGCGGTTGGCGTTGAGGTTTACTTCAATGGTGTCATGGTTGGTGGTGATTCCACTCTCAGCGGTTCTAATGCTAAGTTCTGGCAGGCGCTTCCAACCCGCCCCGGCATTCTCGCAAAACACGAAACACCGTTTGCTCTCCTTTGGCTGGATCGCTACGCTGACGCGAAGAAGGATTAGCCGAGTTTTCTCCTCCTCCCCTTACAAGCAGTTATGGCTGACGACCGCATTATCACTTTCAACCTCGGCTCCCAGCAGGTTACGGGAGCAGTGTTTTCAAAAACCTCAGGAGGTGGCCTTCGCCTGGAACGGGTTGAAAAGAGAGAATTTGCCGGAGATCCCGCTGACGACAATGCGTTGGCGCAGTGCGCGGCATCGCTCAAGGATATTGTTTCGACCATCAAGGCGGGTGGTGCCAAATCCACCTACGTGGTCTCTTCGTTTCCGGTTTTAATGAAGTTTGCGAGCTTGCCTGCCCTTGATGGCGAGCAGGTTGATCAAATCGTTGAATTCGAGGCTCAGCAACAGGTACCCTACCCAATCAACGAAGTGGCATGGGGCTACCAGCTAATGGGGGACCCCGACGATATTGAAGTCGAAGTGGTGCTCGCTGCCATCAAAGCTGAGGAGTTGACCGAGATCGATGAAATAGTGAGTGGATCAGGGCTAAAGTCTCTCGGTGCCGAGGTGGCTCCGATAGCACTCTACAACGCACTGCGTTTCAACTATTCTGACACCGAGGGTGTTGGGGTGCTGGTCGATATCGGAGCACGCACGACTGACATCATCTTCATGGAGGATAACAAAATGTTTATCCGCACGGTGAAGATCGGTGGTGCCGATATCTCACGTTCTATTTCGAAGGAATTTGGAGTCGACTATGCGGCGGCAGATTATCGGAAGATCGCTGACGGTTTTGTCGCTCTGGGTGGAGCCTACGCGGACCACGATGACCCCGAAATTGCGGCGATCTCGAAGGTGGTCCGTAATTCGCTGACACGTCTCCATTCGGAGATCATGAGGACGGTCAACTTTTATCGCAGCCAGCAGGGCGGTTCGGCTCCGACTTTCGTTCTCTTGAGCGGCGCCACTTCCGGGCTTCCCTTCATTCGTGAGTTCTTCGCTGAGAAACTGAGCTTGCCGGTGGATTACTTTAACGCTTTCCGCAATGTGACTGTAGCAGGATCGGTGGATCAGGATTCGGTGGCTCAGAATGCCCATACCATGGGTGAACTGGTTGGAAGTGCGATTAACCAAACGGGAGGGGCTCCGGTCGAGATTGAGTTGATCCCCGAATCGGTGAAAGCCTCCAAAGATTTGGATAAGCGTAAGCCTTCGCTTGTTCTCGCCCTGATTGCAGTGGTTGCCTTGTTAGGGGCGCTTGGCTTTTACTTCTCAAAAGGGGCTGGCATCGCTGCGGAGCGCGCTGAAAGCATCAGCGTGAAAGCAGATAACCTGAAGAAGTTCAACGGAGAGATTGAGGGCCTGAAAGAGGAAATAGAAATCATCGACGGCAAGAAAATGCCTTTTGTGGAGTCAATTCGCCACCGTGTTTACTGGGTGGAAGTCTTCAATTTCCTGGGCGAAAAAATGGACAGTGACGTGATGTTTATGACCGTTCTCGAGCCGCTTGCCGATGGGCAGCCTGTCATTCCCGATCAGGATGGTGGTCTCATTACGGTGGCGGACGGTTCCGAAGCTGTGATTGATTCGTTCGAGATCAAGGGGCTCTGGCGCGAGAATCCTCGCGGACCGGAGGTTGTCTACGATTACTTCAAGCGCCTCAAAGAAGACGCCGAATCAGAATCCGGGAATTCGTTTTTCGATCTGAAAAACGTGGATATCGGCGAGATGGTAACGGTTACCACCGGATCTTCGAATGACCGCTACGCCTATGATTTTAAGATGGTCTTGCCCCTTCCTGAAGCTAATCAGGTCAAGTTCACCAAGTAAATTTCTGATAGTTAATGAATCATAAAACCTGGTTAACTGTATTTGGAGTGTTCGCCCTATTGCTGATCGGGGCGGCGGGATTCTACGCCTTCTCTAGCTATGGGAAGTATTCTGAGGAGATGTCGGGATGGGATTCCAGTGTGGGAACCATTGAGAGCCTTGAACGGCGCGTGCCTTATCCCAATGAAGAGAACGCGGAATCGTTAAAAAAGAGCGTGGAAGGCTATGATTCGAGCGTGCAGGAGCTCTACCAGAGCCTGAATTCGTTCCAGCGGCCGCTGAACGAAGCGCTTCAAGGGACGCAGTTCGCCCAACTGGTGAAGAAAAGTGTCCAGGAATATCGCGAGTTTGCAAAAGCCGGAGGCCTTGAGATTGAAAGCACCGAGGAATTCCAGCTGGGATTTGATGCCTACTCTTCCTCAATTCCCGCGCCTGAACTAGTACCGGTTCTCGACTACGAGCTGGAAGCGATTAATCATCTCCTCAGGGGTCTGGTCACTTCCGGGGTAAATACTCTCGTGTCCTTTGAGCGTGATGCCATTCCCAAGGAACCGGGCGGTGCCGAAGATCACGACAGTGGCGTGGTCCACAAGTATCCAGTGCGCCTCCGTTTCCGCTCGGACTACGGGTCGTTCCAGAAGTTTATTAACTCTGTCGCCAACGATAGAGATTTTTTCTATGTCGTTCGGGTGCTAAAGGTTCAGAACGAAAAAGTTGAGGGGCCGCTCAAAACCACTGACGACGGTATTACGGGACAGCGGTATGTCTATCCGGATAACGGTGAACCGGTTTCCTTTGATGACATAGAACTCCTGCAGCTGTCTAACCCTACCGACGAGGAATTTGAGGCAGCTGCGCGTGAGGCAGGTTATGCCCCGACTCAGCAGGATGCCAGGGTCCTAATGGGGCAGGAGAAATTGGAGGTCTACATGGTGATAGACATTGTGCGCTTCGTGAATCCGGGAGAAGTGGCAAACGGAGACAAGGAAGAATCTGAGAATAAAAGCAGCAAGTAACGATGAATAACAGCGCCTGGGACAAAATTTTATTGTTGGGAGCAGCAGTCGTTGTAATCGGGCTGTCTGGATTCTTTGTGGCAAGTTCGCTGGGATTTGGCGAAACCTTCAAGATGGAGGTAGCCGTTCCTAATAACGAGCTTCCTCCAACAGATGAGGGGACGGCTGAGATTGCCCGTGAATTCGTGGTGTCTGAAAATGCCTGGAAAACGCCCACCAAGGGGATGGCTCCCAAGCCTGTTCCACTTTTCGTGTCAATTCCCATTGTCGAGTCACGAGGAGAGCTGATCGACATGCTTGATCCAAGTGCCCCGAAGCTTCGTGAACCGGTTACTAACGCCTGGTTGATTGATAATGGCCTCGATTTCCTGAACTCAGCTGTTCTGCAGCAGGATCCGGATGGTGACGGCTTCACGAGCCTCGAAGAGTGGGCTGCCAAGACGGATCCCGTCGACCTTTCTTCGCACCCACCGTATGCTGACAAGCTGGTGATGCACTCTCGCCAGAAGCAGGAGTATAAGCTTCGTTTCGCGGCCCGCCCTGATCCGGAACGTTTCCAGATCATGCGTCTTCCGTCCGTTAGGTGGCCCCAGAGAGACAATTTTTACCTCAGGGTGGGTGAGACCTCCGAAGACGAGCAGTTTCGCCTCGACTCCTTTGAAGAAAAGCGTGCAATGAATAACGTCGGCATCGAGGCCGATGCCACTGAACTAACCATTACCTACCTCCCGAAGAACGAAAAACACGTAATCACTCGAGACGAGGAATACGGTGTTCCAACTTATTTCGCGGAACTGGAGTTCCTTCTCGCTCCCGGAAACAAGTTTTTCGTGAAAGAGGGAGATACCTTCCCCGTTGTGCAGGACCCTGAGACGAAATACAGGGTGACCAAGGTGAACGAAGACTCCGTCGTCATCACCTACCAGACCGGCGTTGAGTCCGAGCAAACGGTCGAAATTAGGAAGAAGTAAAAGTTGACATTGAGAGAATATTCTGTTTTCCATGTAGGATCCATTTAGAAAGGCGGTCCGGAGGAAAGCGCCTGAGCTAGACGAGTTTATGAAGAAAAAAATCGCGATTACACAATCCGTTCCCCTGAGGTGGATGGTAGCCGGTATCGCCACGCTGCTGATCGGCGGGCAGGTAGCGGTCGCCGGACCAGGCGGTCACGGCTATGGGAGTGGTGTTACTTCGATTGCAGAAAGTTATGTGATCCGTTTGCAGGAGCGAGTGAAGCAAGCCGATGAGGCAGCCCTTCGCGGCACCCAGTTGATGGCTGATGGCGACTATCAAGGCGCAATCGATCAGTTTCACAATGCGCTTGATCTGCTCCCGGAAGCTCCCATGACTGAAGAGCGCCGTCGCGCCTACATTTCTCAGTTTTCCCGTGCCAGTGTAACCCTCGCTGGCCAGCGGGCTGACGAGGGTCGTTATCCTGAGGCAATTTACCTCGTCGAAGAAGTGCTTCAGCCGACCATGGACCCGGATAACATCGATTCGAAACGTCTTCTCGAGCGGTTGAACGACCCTGACTACTACTCTCCAGCTCTGACTCCTTCCCACCTCGAGCGTGTTCGTCGGGTGAAGTTGGCTCTCAAGACCGCGCAGGGCTACCTTGATCTTGGTGATTACGACAGAGCCGATCGTGAGTTCAACAAGGCTTTAAATGACGACCCTTACAGCGAGGCTGCCCGCCGCGGGATGGAGGACAATGAGCGGCACCGCATGAACTATTACGATGCGGCTTATAACCATACCCGTGCCAAGATGCTTGGTGAGGTGGCTGCCGGATGGGAAATGCCTGTGCCTGCTTCCATCGAGAGTGGTCCAATCATGGAGATCCCTCAAGACACGAGCACAACCAACATTCGTCGCATCGAAGACAAGTTGAAGAATATCTTCCTTCCCAGCGTCGAGTTCGCGGACACGCCGCTTCAGGATGCTCTTAATTTCCTGCAGCAGCGGAGCGTGGAGCTCGATGTCAGTGAACCTGATCCCGCTAAGAAGGGCATTAACATCGTTCTTGACGCCGCTATTCTCGGCGGCGGCGGTGGAGTGGCACCTGCAGCTCCCATTGATGGTGGTTTTGGATTCGAGGGTGGCGCGCCGGCAACTCCTGCCTTTGGCGGTGGTGGTGGCGTAGGTGATACTCGCGTGACTCTTCGCCTCAGCAATGTTCCTCTTGCAGAAGCGCTTCGCTACACCACCTCTCTGGCTAGTCTCAAATACAAGGTGGAGCCAAACGCCGTTCTTGTGGTTCCAATTTCGACTCCGGACAAGGACCTCTTCACTAATGTTTACGTGGTGCCTCCTACCTTCCTTTCCACCGGAGCCGGTGGCGGTGGCGGTGGTGCCGCCGCTGCAGCAGACCCATTCGCCGACCCAGTTGCTACGTCCGGTTTGGCGGCCGCGGCTCGTCCAACGGCTAAGACAGTGCTTGAGAACGCCGGTATTTCCTTCCCGGCAGGTGCTAGCGCGATCTACAATAAAACCAGTTCCCAGTTGATTGTCCGCAATACGCAGGATCAGATGGAACTTGTCGAGGCCTACATCGATTCCATCACTGAGGGTGTTGAGAAGCAGATTTACATCACCTCGCGCTTCGTAGAAATTGCCGAAGAGGATGCCGATGAGCTAGGTTTTGACTGGTTGCTTGGTCCATTCAACATGGCTTCAAACGGACAGGGAATTTCTGCTAGTGGAGGTACAGCGGGTCCCACATCGCCAAATTCGACTCAAGTCGGTGATTGGCCTTTTATCGATGCCGTTACGGGTCAACCTATCGGCGGTAACCCACTGACTTCCGCAAACCGCTCCGGATTTCAGGGAATAGACAGCAATTCGATCGACGCCCTCATCTCAGGACAGCCGCAAGGCGTTTCTCCGGCAGTTTTTGGTATTGCCGGCGTCTTCACTGATCCTCAATTCCAAGTCGTGATTCGTGCCCTCAGCCAAAAGAAGGGGGTTGATCTTTTGTCGGCTCCGTCCGTGATGGCTCGTAGTGGGCAGCGAGCGAAGATTGAAGTGATTCGGGAGTTCATTTATCCGACCGAATATGATCCTCCGGAGATTCCAAACCAGATTGGTGGAGGAATCGGTGGCGGGACTGTCGAGGTATTTCCGGTGACTCCGGCAACACCCACTGCCTTTGAGACTCGCAATACAGGCGTTACTCTTGAAGTTGACCCTGTTCTTGGTGCTGATGAATTCACAATCGACCTTAATTTGGCTCCTGAAGTGGTCGAGTTTGACGGTTTCATTAACTATGGCAGCCCAATCTCGACATCAGCTACCAATGCGATAACGGGTGCTCCCGAGCAGGTTATTATCACAGAAAATCGCATCGAAATGCCGGTCTTTAACACTCGTAAGGTTACCACTCAGGTGACCATTTGGGACGGGCAGACTGTTGCTCTGGGTGGATTGATCCGTGAGGACGTTCAAGACGTCGAAGACAAGATTCCGGTGATCGGGGATCTTCCCATAGTTGGGAGGCTTTTCCGCTCTAGTGCTGAGCTTCATTTGAAGCGCAACCTGACCATCTTTGTGAAGGCCCAACTAATGGACCCTGCCGGTGTGCCGATCCACGGGCGTATCAAAGATGAACCGCTTCCGGAGCCTGTTCCCCGTCCTCCGATTTCCGCACCGAGCACCTTTGCTCCGCTTCCTTTGTCTTATCAGAAGTGAGCAGTCAGCAGTTTCCCTCCAAGAGTTCTTCCAATCTTTCAATGGCGCGTCTGTAGAGGACGCGCCATTTTGGTTTAAAGCAGAATCAAAATGATCGTCATTGCTGTGACCGGGGGAGTGGCCTGTGGAAAGTCAACTGCCGCCCTCAAGCTGAGGGAGGCTCTTCCGTCTGGCAGGGTCAGGTCTTTTGACGCAGATTTTGCTGTCAAACAGCTAATGGAGGAGCAAGCTGTCCTTGAGGCGATTCAAAATATTGACGGTAAATCGCTGGAGCACCTCGCGAATGGGGAAATAGACAAAGAGAAGTTGCGAAAACGGGTATTTGATAATTCCGAATATCGTGAGAGACTTGAGGATGTTCTGCACCCGCTGGTTCTGGATCAAGCCAGCCAGTTTTGCGACCATAGCCGAAGTGTCGCGGATGTGGTGCTGATGGAGATACCTTTGCTTTATGAAGTGGAGTTTCCGTTGGCCAGAGATCTCGATTTGGTGGTTGCCGCCAGTGGAAAAACTCAGCGGACCAGATTGCAGAACGAGAGGCAGTTGGATCGCGAACTGGCCGACAGTATTATCGCGTCACAACTGCCCGTTGAAGAAAAAATAGATCGAGGTGATATCGTTGTATGGAACGATGGAAGTCGTGAGGTTCTGGATAACCAGATTCAGAACATCGCTGCCCGGTGCCTCCCGTTTTTAAATTGAATGACAGAAAAAGCAACTATCGCTAAAGATGAAACTAAAGAGGAAACCGTCGAAGACGAATTTCCTGCTGTTGCGCTCCCCGATTCGGTGGACGTTAATAAGTTTCAGCAACATTCCTTAAATGACCTGCATGCCGCTGCCCAGAATGTGGGACTTCGGGTGGCCGGGATTCGGTCGAAACACCAGTTGGTGTTTGAGGTGCTCAAGTATTATGGTGAGCACGAAGTTGAGATGTTCGCAGAGGGTTTCCTGGATTATTCTGGCGACAGCTTCGGCTTCCTGCGCTGGCCTGCCTTCAGTTTTGCTTCCAATGCAGACGATGTCTACGTCCCGGCGGCATTGATTAAGAAGCTGAACCTTGCTGTTGGCCAACGTCTCAAGTGTCGGGTTCGCTCGCCGCGGGATCGAGAAAAGTTTCTCTCCGTCGATGAAGTTCTCGAAGTTGAGGATGTTACGGCCGACGAGTGGGAAGACCCAACCGGCTTTGACCACCTCACTGCTCTTTTTCCAAAGGACCGGCTCATTCTCGAATCTTCAGAAGTTGATGCTCCGTCACCCAGGGTGATTGACCTGGTGGCGCCACTTGGTAAAGGGCAGAGGGGTTTAATCGTGGCACCTCCTCGCGGAGGCAAGACGATCCTTCTGAAAAATATCGCCCTCTCCATTTCGAAGAATAGCCCCGAGGTCGAACTGATCGTGTTGCTGCTTGATGAGAGACCTGAAGAAGTGACTGACTTCAAGGAGACGGTAAACGCTTCCGTTTACAGCTCCACCTTCGATGAATCACCCAAGCGCCATATTCAGGTGGCTGACATGGTTCTAAACCGCGCCAAGCGACTGGTGGAAAACGGCAAGGATGTCGTAGTTTTGCTGGACAGTTTGACTCGTCTGGCCCGCGCTCATAACTCTGCCAATCAATCTGGCGGAGGGGGTGGCCGCAAAGGTCGAGGTGGCGGTGGCCCTATTGGTAGTGGAGGTATTTCCCCGAAAGCCCTGGAGCGTTCACGCCGGTTCTTCGGTGCGGCGCGAAATGTTGAAGAAGGTGGCAGCCTGACAATCCTTGCTACCTGCTTGATCGAAACGGACAGCCGGATGGATGACGTGATCTTTGAGGAATTCAAAGGGACTGGTAACATGGAAATTACTCTCGATCGCGAGATGGCTGAGTCCCGCATTTTTCCGGCGATTCATTTGCTCAAGAGTGGAACCAGAAAAGATGACCTTCTCTATCATCCCGAGGAATATCAGCGTATCAACAGCCTGCGTAAGCAGATGGTGCAACGCCCGGCTCCTGAGGCCATGGAGGTATTACTGAAGCTGATTCAGGCAACGAATTCGAACGCAGAGTTGTTGTTGCGCGGCATTCAATAAGTCCAACGCATTGTCCATGTCTGGCGCGGCATCCGATCCATTTTACGATGTGTCCGAGCGATACATTGAGACGGACGAGGACTTCTATAAGTTCGTTGACTATGTTGTCGCGTCCGGAAACCTTGCGGCGTGCTCCATTGATACAGAGGCGGACAGTATGCACTCATATGAGACCAAGTTGTGTCTCATACAATTTGCTGTGCCGGGCGAACTGGCCATTATCGATCCGCTGGCGCTTTCTGACGACGGGTTGGCGATTTTCTCCCAGTTCATTGATCACTTCAAAACTGTGTGGATGCACGGTGCTGACTACGACATCTCTTTATTCCGGATGACCTTCGACTGGGCTCCGAGGGTGATTCTTGATACCCAGATCGGGGCGCGGTTTCTTGGTGCTGAGCGATTTGGTCTCGCCCATTTGCTGGATGAAGAGTACGGAGTTCAGGTCTCAAAACAGTCGCAGAAGGCTGACTGGAGCCGTCGTCCCCTGAGCGAGAAGATGCTGGCGTATGCCTTCAACGACGTGCGATACCTCATTGATCTCGGAAGTAAAATTGAATCAAGATTGGTAGAGTTGGGCAGGGAGGAGTGGTTCCTTGAGACTTGCGACCAGGCCCGCCAAAGTGCCTTCCACCGCGGTGATAAGCCGGCTCGCGATCAATGGAGAATTTCAGGCTGGGGAAAGCTTTCACCCAAGGGGTTGAACTTCCTCAAGCATCTCTGGCTCTGGCGTGATGAGGAATGCCGGCGTCTTGATCGCCCCGCTTTTAAGTTCCTCAGCAACCAGGAATTGATTCGTATGGCGGGTAACCTTGAGGCCGGACGCAAACCGTCTCCGCCACACTATCTCCGTCCCAACTACGTTCGCAGGCTTCACACTGCAGTAGCGCAGGCCGAGGAATTGGACTCCGCCGATTATCCAAACAAGCGGGTTCGCGGTAATGGCCCTCGTCTTGGTATCGACGAAGATCACTTCGGCCGAATTCGTTCGAAACGAGATGCGGTGGCGAATGAGCTCAATCTTGAACCAACCCTGATTGCGACACGGGGAAGCATGGAAATGCTGGCTGCATCTAACTTGAGTGATGAAGAACGTGAAGGCATTCTACTGAATTGGCAGAGGAATCTTCTCGGAGACGTCACCGAAAGATGAACCCGGGCCAACAAAAAACAAAGCCTTCAATCCACAGAGCAGACAGGAGGCTTTTTATTCCTGTGAAAGGCAGGGTGGAATTGCGGTTTTGGAGGGGCGGATTTGAAACCGTGATTACCTAACGGGTCACTTGCTGAGTATCTTATCTTTCTCCAGTTTGAGTCCCATTTTGCGGTAGAGGGTCGCGATACTGACACCCAACATGCTGGCGGCTTTTTCACGGGAACCCTCGTTATATTTAAGGGTCTCGCGGATAAAGATCTTTTCCTGCTTGCGAATGTAATCCTGCAGACCTGATCCGATGGGAAGGTGATGCGTAGTCTTCTCGTCTTCGTCAGTAATTTCGACTTTTTGAGTGACCTTTGGTGGGAGGTCGACCGGCTTAATTCGACCGGCTTCTGCGAATGCGCACGCACGCTCGATGGCGTTCTGGAGTTCACCAACGTTCCCCGGCCAGTTGTAACTTTCGAGCAGACGCTTGGCGTATTTGTCGATATCGGGGATCTTGTTACCGCTGCGTTCAGCGGCCTGCTTCAGAAAATGCTCGCAGAGAGGTCCGATGTCTTCGACGCGCGCACGAAGCGGTGGTACTTCGATCGGGATTATTGAAATCTTGTAATAGAGATCCTCACGGAAGCTGCCGACATCAATCAACTCTTGCAGCGGTTTGGCTGATGACGCGAGAAACCGCACATCCATCTGGCGAGGCAAATTGCTCGTAATGCGGCGGGCGCTGATTTCCTCAAGATAACTCTCGAGTTTGGACTGTAAACGAAGGGGTAGCACGTGGATCTCTTCGAGCAGGATCGTCCCGCCGGCAGCACGAGAAAAAATAGTCTCGCCCCGACTGGAAGTGGAACCGAAGAGTTCGGCTTCAAGAAGTTCTTCAGGTAAGGCCGAGCACTGAAGAACCTTGAATGGCGCGTCCTTGCGGGAACTTGCGTTGTGGATGCTTCGGGCGACCATCTGCTTGCCGGAGCCAAACTCACCTTCCAGGAGGACAGGAGCGTCGTTTTCGGCGATTTTATCGATGATCTGGAGAATTTCTTTCACTTTTGGGCTTTCGCCGACCATTCCATCAGTGTTGATGGTAATAGCAGCAGACTGAAATTGCTCGGAGGGTGCCGCAGCGCTTGTATTTGGTTGCTGCAAGCTCACTTCAACGGTGCGCTGCAAATCCGCGAGTTCAAATGGCTTAGTGAGGTAGTCGAATGCGCCCAGACGCATGGCCTCAACTGCGGTTTCAACGGAGGCGTTACCAGTAACCATGATGACCTGCGTAGAGGGATAGTTTTCTTCGCTGTAGCGAATAATATCTAGACCGTTCATATCTCCGATGAGAAGGTCGACAATCATGAGATCTGGACGGAAGGCGTCCAGAGCTCTGATGCCGTCCTTTCCTGTTTGCACAGCCGTGACGTCGTGACCTTGCTGGCGGCAGGATTTGGACATCAGATTCAGGATGGCGGCTTCGTCGTCGATGATAAGTATTTTGGCCATGAGAGAGCGATGTTGAGTGATACAGTTATCGAAATTACGTAGTTAAGTTTATCAAATACTACGGAATTCTTAACTAAATCAATACAAAAATCTCATTTTTGACAATCTCAATTCTTAGATGGCAGGAATTTTGGCAGAAATTCGGGTCATAAACTTAGGCAAGCGTTGATTTGTCCATGAATATCGGGCGATAATTGAGGTTGTTCGAAATTTGAACTAAAATGCAGTAACTTTTACTAATAAGAGGGCAGCCAAATCGTTTTAAGCGTTGTAGTCACTGCGATTATGCCTGCCGCTTCCTGCCATATCATGGAGGGTTCTCCTCGCGAACTAGTCGAATCTGCCCAAGCAGAGTTCGAGGGCCCGCTGACGGGTTATGCCGCTGGTCTCCTCGCCGGAGATTGGGAACGTGCTCGTGATGTAGTGCAGGATACGTTCATTAAGCTGCATCGGCAGGATCCTGAACTGATTCGTGGACGCCTAAAAAGCTGGCTTTACACCGTTTGTCGCAACCGCGCCATCGATGTGCTTCGCAAAGAGAACCCGATGATGACCTCCGCCAGCGAAGCTTTTGAGAAACTCGACGACGCCGAGCCGACTCCTTCCGATGCTATGGAGCGCAAGGAGCGTTTTGAAGAAGTGATCCGATTTCTCGAACGACTGCCTGAAAACCAGCGAGAAGTCATTCGGCTCAAATTTCAGGGAGACCTGAGCTACAAGGAGATTGCCGAAGTGACGGGTCTCAGTGTCAGCAATGTCGGCTTCCTGATCCACACAGGCATCAAGCGCCTGAGGATCTTGATGGGAGTCGAGGTCGCCTGAACCAACTAATCTTTCCCTACGAAAACTTGCCTAATCTCATGAGCCTTGAACCCATCAACCCGGACGATCCTCGATTGACCGCTTACGCGCTTGGAGAGATGTCCGCTTCAGAAGCGACCGAATTCGAAGCCCACCTCGAAGTGTCACCTCTGGCAAAGAGCGAACTCTTGGCCATGAGTAATCTCTCCGCGATGCTTACAACCGGTTTGAAGCGTGAATGGGTGATCAATATGGGGCGGCCGGTGAAGGTCGATCTTGAAGATCCCAAATACACTGCTTTTGCTCTCAATGAGCTAACCGAAGCCGAGCGAGTAGAGGTCAAGGCTGAGCTTATTGCCTCCCCCGCCGCGCAAAGGGAGATGGAGGCTATGACTGAAATCATGTCCATGCTTTCTACCGGGTTGAAGAATGAGTGGGAATCCGGGTTGAAGAGCCCGCAGTTTGAGGTCGTCCCAGACGCGGCTACTAACCAAAGCAAGGTGGTCGCCTTTAAATTCGCTCAAAGCCGCCGTGCTTGGATAGGTGTGGCTGCTGCTGCCGTGGCGCTTCTTGCCGTTGGGGCTACCTACTTCTCTCAACCTGCTACTGATCAGGTTGAGGTGGCGGACTGGGGAAGTGGATCTAAAGATGCTTCATTGGGTATCAGCATGGATGTTGAGGAAGGAAATGTTACCGGCGTCGCTTCCGCGCCCGGTCTGCACGTCCCCCAGCTTTTCCTCGCGGAGGAAGTTGAAGACATTTCTGAACTGAACCTCGTCGCGGTTGGTCCCGCCGTTCTGGATGCCAGTTACCTGGAAGGTGCTCATGTGCCAAGCGCCCATTCAACCGGTGAGATGCAGATAGTCCCTGCTGGATTCTCTCCAGCATCTGAGCGTATTGACTCTTACCTTCCTGAGGCTTCATCGGCCGTGAGCGACTTTCCCACGCGTCACACCCGTGGCTTGACTGTTGAAAGCTTCGTTCCTCGCGCTCGCGCAGAAACTGCGCTAGACCGCCAGATTCGCCTCGCCGCTGAATTTCAGGGTGTTCAGATTGAGTTGGAGCAAATGCTTGCGCTACTTCCGCAGGGTTCGCCTGAAAGGCGTCACTTTGAACTGGTCCTGGAACGCAACAGCCGCGCGCTAGGTGAACTGAAAGCGCAGTTTTCTGAATAAGAATTTCCCGCTGGACTGGATCCAGCAGTGGACGTAAAACCTGTTGAGTCGGGGGGAGAAATCCTCCCGACTCTTCTTTTTTATAAGACGAGATTTTTGGTTCGAAGATGTTGAATTTTTGCGAGTAATGTTGAAGATGCGGCTCCACACCGCGCACCCCAATTGAAAGAGAGATCGACCGAAGCCAGCCCCCGATTCGAAACTGAATCGGGAGAACCGAAAGGGGTATTGGAGAGAATTATTCTCAGCGAGGCTCCGTTTCTCGGTGAGATTTTCACCCAGGAAGTGCTCAACAAAGGACGCTGGCTGGTAAAGTCTGGAATGGTTCGTGTTGTCACTGCCAATGTTCAAGGGCGGTTTGCCGGGGTATTCGGGCAGGTTGCGGATGAAGAGGATTCCGTCGAAGTCAGTATAGTAGTTCAGCTGAGTGATGCTGGAGGCTGGAGAATCGATGGGCGTAGCGACCCGACCGGTGGCAGGAATGATGAGTTTGTAGCCGCTCTGCTAATGGCAGCCATGCTCGAAAAGGGAGCTGCGGAAGACGTTTCCTTTGGCCTCGGGGAGATGAAGACTACGGTTTTCTTATTTTCTGCTGATGTCAGGGCTGGAATTCTTCACTGGGACGACTCCGATGCTCGTGCCGTGCTGGAGAAGATGCCGCTAGCGCGAGTGGAAGGTGAGAGCCCCAAGGTCGAGAGTTGCTTGAGAGAGATGGGGCTTAAACGACTCGTCGAAATGTATCCCTGGGACGAGATTGAAGCTGATTTTCGTCAGTGCTATGGTTACTCGGCAGTGAGGAAAGGGATGCAGGAAGTGTTTTGGGCTGACTTTCTCTCGAACCGTCGCTTTAAGCTCGAGGAACTTGGATGTGAGATAGCAGTGGATGGCGACTTCGGTCTCCAGGTATTAGAGCCAATGGACTTCTACGGCGAGCTGCAGGAGGATGATCTGGAGGTAGACTGGTTTGGCTTCGAATACGGCATTCGCATCAAAGGCGAAAGAGTCAATCTTTTGCCGTGCATCGTACGTTACCTCGAAACCCGTCCTTCAGGTTTCACGCTCTCGTCGCTTGAGAAAATGCCTGCCGGTAACAAGGTTCCGATCCAGGTCGGTGATTCAGGTAAATTCGTAGCCATGCCGGCAAAAAAACTGAGTGCTGTATTAGGCATCCTGACAGAGTTGTTCGACCACCATCCCATTTCAGATAAAGGCACGATTCGGCTGCATAAAGTCCGGGCCGCTCAGTTGACCCGCTACCGAGGCGAGGAATCTGTTGTCGAGTCGGCACCCGAGGCCCTCAAGCTTCATGCCGAAGAACTAGTAAATCTGCGGCCAAAGAGTGACCCCGAAGCCTCGGAGGGATTCCTTGCAACGTTGCGCCCCTATCAGCAAGACGGGTTTGAATGGCTGCAGTTCCTTAGAGAGCAGGGGTTGGGAGGGATCCTCGCAGATGACATGGGCCTCGGGAAAACGGTCCAAACGCTTTGCCATCTGCACTGCGAGAAAGCGAACGGACGGGCCAATTTGCCCAGCTTGATCATTGCTCCGAAGAGTGTAGTTCCAAACTGGGAGAAGGAGGCCAAGAAGTTTGCACCTTCGCTCAGGGTGCTAGCGTTGCAGGGAAGCAACCGGAATAAGTATTACCAAGTGTTGGGTTATACCGACCTGGTAGTGACATCTTACCCGGTTTTGCTTCGCGATGCGGAGGAACTGCTGAGCCAGCCTTTCCACTATGTGGTGCTGGATGAGGCCCACACAATCAAGAACGCCACTTCACAGGTTACCAAGGTGGCCTACAAGATCGATGCTCGGCATCGGCTCTGCCTTTCCGGGACGCCAATCGAGAATAACTTGGGTGAGCTTTGGTCATTGTTTCATTTCCTGATGCCGGGCTATCTAGGCAGTGAGGAGAGCTTCAATCGCTGTTTCCGGGCACCGATCGAGAAGCATCGGGATGAAGGCCTGCGTAAACGGCTCGCCGAACGGGTTGCGCCTCTAATGCTGCGTCGAACCAAGAGCCTGGTTGCGACTGATTTGCCTTCCAAGACTGAAATTGTTCGAACCGTTGAACTGCTGCCTAAGCAGGTGGAACTCTACGAGGCCGTTCGTGCGGCGGTGAGCCGGGAGGTGCATGAGGAAATGGAGCGCTTTGGCGTTGAGAAGACCAAGTTACTTGTGCTGGATGCTTTGATGAAACTGCGACAAGTTTGCAACCATCCCCGGCTGCTAAAGCTGCCTTCCGCCCAGCGGGGCGAAAACTCGGCGAAGATGGATTTGCTTATGGAGTGGCTGCCTTCAATGGTCCAAGACGGCAGAAGAATCCTTATCTTCTCTCAGTTCACTGGAATGCTGGAACTGATCGAAGAGGCACTCCGAAAAGAGGGGATTCGCTTTTTGACCCTGACAGGCCAGTCAAAAGATCGTGGCAAACTCTGTGATGACTTCCAGTCAGGCGAAGCACCTGTCTTTCTTATCAGCCTACGAGCCGGAGGAACAGGCCTTAATCTGACCCTCGCAGACACCGTGATCCATTTCGATCCCTGGTGGAATCCGGCTTTGGAGGCGCAAGCGACCGACCGGGCCTACCGAATTGGGCAGAAGAATCCCGTATTCGTTTACAAGCTCATCACAGCGGGAACGATTGAGGAGAAGATCCTGTTGCTGCAACAGAAGAAACGGGCCCTGTTCGAAGGCATCCTTGACGGGACGCCCCAGAAGCTGTCTTTCTCCGAAGACGAGCTCAACGATCTACTTTCCCCGGTCAAGTGATTAATACTTCAGACCCGGGATCTTACCGTGGGCAACGAGTTGTCCGCGGTTGGGGTCGAGCTCAAAGATGTCGACCCCATGTCCGAGAAGTCCTTTTGAGCTCTTGCCACGAGCACCGAAGACGTAGTGTTTGTCTTCTTCCGGGTTGTATCCCATGTAGATCATCACGTGAGACACCCGGTGTCTCGACTTCCAGGTGCCACCCCAGAAGATGAGGTCGCCGGGGGTGAGCTTCTTAAGCATCTTGGATGTCGAGTTTTTACCGTAGACATCATCGAGTGTTTTCCCTTTTTTGAGCCAGTCATACTGCTGGTAGGACGTCCTTGGAACATCATCGACGCCGATACTCCTCAGCAAGTGTTGGACGGCGCCCGAACAGTCGAGACCGCCAGTGTCAGGGTTGTCGGAGCCAAATTTGTAAATCAGACCCATTTCGGCAAGCTTGTGAGCCTCAACCCTGAGGCGGGCGAGCGTAGGCGGGTCTTCCCTGCGGGCTTGAACTAGTTCGTCTTCGCTCGGGATTTTAATCTGCCCGTGTGGCGTGTCGGCAGCAGAGACTGTTTCCGGAATGAACGGAGATACGTCGATGATCTCCGATGTGGGAGACAATACCCTTTTAGGAACGCTACCCTCAGGGAAAAGTGACTTTTCAGGCGTGGGAACAGCCTGCGGAATTTTGACTGTGACGATCTGCGATTCCTGGGCGACGCGTTCAGGGACGCTCTTTTTGATCGGGACGACCGGACGGAAAGATCGCTCTTTTGGCGCCTCAGTAGCACACTCTGCAACCGGGGAATTCAGGCAGAGGGTGAGAACGGATAGGGAGGCGGTGATTCCAGTCAGTCCGATAACACGCATTCACTAAGATTACCATATAATTAATAAATTTTAAGTAAAAGATTTTGGAAATCCCTTTGGTTTTAGGAGAGATGGCTAGTCGAAGCGGAAACAAGCCACGTTTTTCGCAGTTCGGAGATAGAGATCCTGGCTCACAAGAGCCGGTGAGGCGCAGTAGAGAGCTCCGACCTTCGTTTTACCGAGGGACTCGTAGCCATCTGGGCTGGCTTTCACGAGTGCTGCCACACCACCCTTGTTCTCATAGATCAGGATCTTTCCATCGGCGAGTAAAGGGGAGGATATCGACGAAGACGTTTCCTTTTCCCAGAGTGTCTCTCCGCTTTCGAGATCGACACAGAGGTGCCGGTTGCTCCCAAAGTAGTAGACGTTCCCGTTGTAAATAATGGGGGTGGAGCCATAGCGGCGAGCCAGGAAATCTTGCGACCACAGTTCTGTGGGAGTGGTATCGGTAAGCCGATAAGCCAAAAGGTTTTTTTCTTCGAGGCGGCTGCTGAGGACGAAGGTGTTTCCGGACACGACGGGAGTGCTGTCGCCGCCGCCAGGGACAGACCACAGTGTGGCACCTGAGTATGCATCGATTCCGATCAAGGTATTCTTGCCATTGGCCAAGATGATCCCGTTGATCTCAGCCGGCGAGGAATTCGTCGTGGTCACGTCCTTGTTGGACCAAAGCTCTTCACCCGATGTCGCGTCGAACGCGGTCAGTGGTGCTTGCTGAAGGTAGACTTTGCCATCGTGATACAAGGGAGAGGAGGCGGGGCCCTTTTTACCGTTTAACGGAGCCTGCCAGACCTTTTTGCCGGTATCAGCGTCCACGCAATAAAGCTTGGTGCTAAGTGCTGCAAAGACTTTGCCGTCGGCGACGGTCGGAGTACTCGATGAACTGCGGCCGGAGGGAATGCCCGATTCGGAAAAGCGCCAGAACTCTTCCCCGGTTTCGGCGTTTAGGCAGAGAATGACATCGTCGGCGACCTTCTCGGTGGCCGGGACTGCAGCAATGATTTGGTTTTCAATGACGGGATCAAAACCCTGGGACTTGACCCATTCGGCCATCTCGGATTGGCCTGTGAATTCCTTGGGGGCTTTCAAGAGTTGGTCGTAGATATCAAGTGGAATAGCTGCCGGGCCTTTCTTGAAGCGGCTGGCGATCCAACTGCCGAGAGCCAGTTTGGTTTTCGGGTCAATATTTTCATCCACCCAGTTTTTCGACCATTCGTCGAGCGCTACACCGCGGAGCCGTCGGCTCAGGTTCATGCGGTCTTTTTCCATCTTTTCCCGAAGTGCAGGTGAAAGTGAACCGGTGCCTCGATAGCCGAGGGTTGAGAGAACATCACGGTCGATGCGTCGGGTTTCGGTAGGCTCATCGCGATGCCAGACGACGGAGAGGTATACCTTGCCATCGGCAACCGCAACGCTGCCGTGACCGCCATAGCGATCGCTCGGGATTTCTATTGATTCCCAAAGGCGTGACGGAGCATTCTCTTCGTTGAGTTCGTCGGGTAGTTTTGCTGAATCGGATGCAATTCCGTTTCTTTCGGGGCCGCGCCATTGCGGCCAGTCGGCGAATGAGAAGCCGGGCCAGAGCAAAGAAAGGGAAAGCAGGAGATATCGATTTGCGATCATGATAGGTTGGGGGAGATGCTTCGATGAGGAGGCTAGCGAATCCCGGGGAAGGATTCACTGGCGTTATGATGTCTCCGGTTGAGCTACCTGCCGTATGCTGCTTGATTGTCTCAACCAAGACTGAATCCTTTGAGCGACCAACCCAGAATTGTCTACATTACCGCCGGCGCGGGGGGAATGTATTGTGGAAGCTGTATTCGTGACAACTCGCTGGCGGCCGGACTGGGGCGATTGGGCTGGGACGTGACGCTACTGCCGCTCTACACTCCGATTCGGGTCGATGAAGAGGATAACTCCGTCGACCAGGTGTTTTTTGGAGGATTGAATGTTTATCTTCAGCAAAAAATACCGTTGTTCCGTCATCTTCCTGCGTTTGTCGACCGTTGGCTGGACAACCCGAAGCTGATTCGACGAGTGGCGTCAAAAGCAGTCAATGTCAGTGCCTCGGAACTGGGCGATATGACCTTGTCCATGGTTCGCGGTGAGCACGGTCATCAGGCCAAGGAAGTAAAACGACTCGTTCACTGGCTCAAGGAAATTGGTAAGCCTGACCTGATCTGCCTGACCAATTTGCTCGTGGGGGGCTCAATCCCCGCTTTGAAACGCGAATTGGGTGTTCCTGTGATGGTAACCCTCCAGGGTGATGATGTGTTTCTTGATGATTTGCGGGAACCCTGGCGGACACAGGTGCTTGCGGAGATGAAGCAGTTGGCTTCTCAGGCTGATGGTTTCATTACTTTCTCATCGTTTTACCGCAAGGTGATGTGCGAAATGCTTCAGGTTCCGGAGGACAAATTTGCTCTCACGCCCCTCGGTGTCGAAGTCTCGGAATTCGATTCGGTGTTGAATGCGAGAAGCGAAAGGGAGCGCGGCAAAGTCATCGGTTACTTTGCCCGGCTCTCACCTGAGAAAGGGCTACATCATATCGTCGACGCATTTATCTCTCTGGCGGACGACAATCCTGAGGTCAGTCTCAAAATCGGAGGATGGCTGTCTCTGAAGGACCGGGAGTTTTACCAAGAGCAGGTCGTCAAGATTTCCTCAGCGGGTCTCAATGATCGTTTTGAACGCCTAGAAGCTCCGGACAGGCAAGCTAAGCTCGAGTTTTTGAAGCAGATCGATCTGTTCTGCGTTCCTACTCAATTTATTGAGCCCAAAGGCCTCTACCTTCTCGAAGCGATGGCATGCGGCCTTCCCGTGGTTGCTCCCGATCAAGGGGCCCTTTCCGAGATGGTATGGGCGAGTGGAGCAGGTCGGTTGTTTGAACACGGTGATGTCAATGACCTGAAGAAGCAGCTGGAGACGCTGCTGAACGATAACGGCGCCTCTATTTCCTGCGGTGCGAGTGGGAGAAAATGGGTCGAATCCGAAGCGGACCAGTCGGCAATGGCCCGTGCGACAGCGGAAGTTTTCCTAAAGGTGCTGGCCGAAAAGTAATAGTCTGAGGACACCGGGCAAAAAGTGAATTGGTGTGTCAGGACTGTTTTCGGTAGCGGAACGGGGTGATCCCCATGTGCTTTCGGAAGTGCTGGGTAAAGGAGCTTTGGTCGCTGAAACCGAAATCCAAAGCAATGTCGCTGATCGGTTTGTCAGTGCTGCGCAACTCGGCGCAGGCGGCTTGGATTCTCGTTTTAATAAGAAACGTTCTGGGGTTGGTGTCGAATACTTCGCGGAACCGGCGATTAAACTGGCGCACTGACATTCCGGTTCGCCTGGCCAGGTCTGTCATGTTGACTGACTCTTGGAAATGGTCGCGAATGTAACTCACTGCTCGATCCAGTTGCATATGAGGCGTCAGGGCCGAGCGCCGCCCGGAGTAATTTTGCACCGTCCCCATGACTCCGATAACGTTCTGATCCTTGCCAAATACAGGGAACTTATTCGTGAAATACCAGTCAGGCAGCCCCTGACGATTGAAAAACAGTTCCACGATTTTAAGCATGGGTTCTCCGCTGTTTATGACAGTTTCATCATCGTCACGAAATTTGCGGGCCAGCTCGTTCGGAAAAAGTTCGAAGTCGTGTTTGCCGATCAAATCGGCTTCCGATTTGCACCCAAGCCGCTCCCAGAATGCCCGGTTAGCTGAGACAATCTTGAAGTCGCGATTCTTGGCGAAGAAAGACACACCAGGCAGGTGATCAAAGAGGACTTCAAAATGAGAGTCGGGGGAGAGTTCCTCGAGGAACTTTTCCTTGAGCCTTATAAAAGAACTTCCCATGGTTGTTTAAAAGTTAGTGTATGGCCGGATTGGCACAAAATGAAATGATCTACGGCGATGCGCCAAGTGATTTCAGTAAAAAGGGGGGCGAGGTTTTGGTGCTAGCTGCTGGGATAACAGAGTCGTTTACGCTCAGAGATTTGATGATTGACTGGGGAACGGCTCCATCGTATTCATTTCGCCCAATTTCTCTACCTCATTATTTTTATGGCTGACAACGCGAAATACTTCGCCGGTCTCGATATCGGCGGCACCACGGTTAAGACGGTTCTGGTAGACGAAATGGGCGACGTTGCCGGTGAAATGGTGGAGGTGCGCAGCCATGTGAAGGATGGCTATGAAGCAACTTTCGGGCAGTTGGAAAGCGCGCTCGATCAGCTCACTGGAAATATTGGACTGACTCGCGATGCGGTAAAGGGGATCGGCATGGATGTTCCCGCTCCTTCCTGTGATGGTGTGATCTGGGGGAGGGCTAATTTAGCCGAAAACTGGGTCGGCACCAATGTCCGTGATTTGCTTTCTGAGCGCCTCGGGGGAGTTCCGGTATACATGACTAATGACGGCAATGCCGCTGCCCTGGGCGAGTATGCCGTGCGAAAGAAGCATCATGGTGGACTGCTCCTAGTGGCACCCGGAACCGGCCTTGGTGGCGGTCTTGTGCTTCCCGGCGGTCGTGCTTATGAAGGCACGAATGGTCTCGCGCTTGAAGTGGGGCACATTAGTGTTCCTCACCGCGAAGAAGACGGCGAACTTCCTGAGTGTTCCTGTGGTTTAAAGGGCTGCCTTGAGGCCTGGGTTTCTCTGGTAGCGCTTCGCCGGCGCGTCGGTATTGAATTGGCCAAGCCGGAAAACGCTTCTCATCCGCTCAATGATGGTTCTCCAATCGAGGAGAAAGCTTTTCGCCTTCGTGACTTCGCTGAGCAGGGAGACGATCTCGCGGTCAAGATTTTTCGTCAACAGGGACAGATTCTCGGCTACGGAATTGCTGATCTAGTTCGGGTATTCGATCCCGGTCTTGTGGTGATTGGCGGTGGCCTTGCTGAAACCGATTTCCGTGACCAATACCTTGATTGGGTGATGGAGGGGTTCAAAGAACGTGCTTGGCCGATGTACCTTTCCAGTCCGATCAATCCTGATCGTGCAACTACGAGATTTGAGTGGGCGCGCGGGGGCGATTGGCCGGCAGCACTGGGTGTGGCCTATTCAGCCCGTGAGATGTTCCGCTAATCGGGTCGCGTCGCTTCGCCTAGCGGTGATGTACTTCCAAGTCGGAGACGATGTAGCTCCCGTTGACTTCCTGAAAATAGACCCGAGCCCAACCTCCGTTGAAGTAGAGGATCATCTTATCGTCGTAGTAGGGAATATTTCCGGAATGCTGGCGATTCCAGTCCAGCTTGCTTACCGCCAGCGGTGAGGCGTATTGAAGCGCCATATTCTTGTCGAGCCGAATAAATGCCGTCAGGAAGCGCAGTGCGATATCATGCTTGTTCAGCTTCTGACGAGGTGCTGATGAATTTGAGAGCCCCGTTGGAGTAGCACTAGATCCACTTGAGGTGGTTTCGATGCAGGATGTGAGCGATAGCACGACACCAGTTACCGTTAGAAACAGGATAGGCTTCATGAGAGGTAGAGGAAGCATGTTCGTGAGTTCCACTGGCAGGTTCAAGACTGCTTTTCATTCACGCCCGTTTCAAGAGGCGGCATCATAACTTTGCGCTTTAGGAGCCAACAAACGCCGATGAGATCGTAGATTCCTCGAAGTGCCCGGTCGAAGTTGGTGTATTTCGACTCACCGGCTTTTCGCTCGCGGTGATTAACGTCAATTTCGGCAATCGTCAGTCCAGCCTGGGTAAAAATGGCAGGGAGATAGCGGTGCAGGCCATTGAACGGCACGAGTAGGTCGAGATGATCGCGGTGAAAGGCCTTAAGAGAACAACCGGTATCGCTGATGCCATCTTGGATAAAGCAGCGCCGGATGCGATTCGCGATTCGGGAAGCGGCCCGCCGGCTCCAGGTGTCTTTGCGTTTGGCACGCCGACCTACTGCCACATCGCAATCACCGGCCTTCACGAGATCAACGAGTTCTTGAATATCAGCGGGATCGTTTTGGCCATCGCCGTCGAGCATCACGAGGATGTCCCCGGCAGCGAAACTCATCCCTGCGAAGAGGGCGCCACTTTGACCACGATTCTCAGTCAGCCGAAGAGGAGTAACCTCTTCAATTCCTCTCATGATCTCCCAAGTGTGATCACTGCTACCGTCGTCCACGGCCACCACCTGTGCATCGGGCTGATACTTGACGATTTCCTTGAGCACGAATTCGACGCAGTCCTCCTCATTGTAGAAAGGAACAATAACGCTGACCGAATTCAGACCGGGTGCCGATGGGCGAAGACCGGAATTGCGGTTAAATGGTGAAACGTAGCCAGATGATTTCATCGGTAAAGTTTGAGGCTCATATCAAGGATTGGCCAGTTCGTTGGATTCAGGCCAGCCGTGGAGCGTTTTGCCACGATATACCGTGTAGAACTTGGTTCGATCGTAGCCGAAGACGGCTTCGAACTCTCCCACTTTCTTGTAGCTTTCGAATACATCGCTGAGAGGACCGGGAAATTTATTGTTACCGGGAACGAGAATGAATCCATCCTTTCCCTCAAATCCATCCTCGAATGGATTGTTCCACATCTCGTATTGAGATTCGATTCCTGAGTGGCTGGACCAGCGATAAACCCTCGGTTGATCAGGTAAAGCAAAGGCGAGTTGGCTTGTCGTGTCGCGGTGGCCGAGAGCAACGATGAACAATTCATCGGCATCCGTCTGTTGGCGTCGGACTTCCTCAAATCCCTCAGCAAGTTTGTCGTATCCCATGAGACGACGGTTAGGATCTGCTTTGTGGCCTTGAATCCCTGCCAGTTTCATGACTGGGCTTCCAAAATAAAAGAAAGCACTCAGGGCAAAGCCGATGATGAGTCCGTTTTTCAGGAGGCGTTCTCTTGTGGCTGCCGATGGTTTAGCGAATTCGACAGCTCCCGAAAAGAACGCCGCTACCAACGGCATGCAGGAAAGATAGAAGACAGCCGGCCAGTTCGGTTGCAGGCCTTGTCTCATTGCCATGAAGAGCATACCGACGAGTGGAATTCCACCGAAAACGAGGGCAAAGCGAACGGAGAGGTTTGCGGTTCGGATTGTTTTCAGGCGGCCGATGCAGATGAGGTAGAGAACAACGCCAAAAACGGGCGACAGCACTCCCAACTGGCTGCCAATGAATTCAGCAAAATCCTCGAGGCGTTCGAG
>PKCI01000017.1 GCA_002862135.1 Verrucomicrobiota bacterium
CTTCTGCCCGTGCTTGGGCCGGTCATCTTTTTTAAACAGCGGGATGAAATGAGAAGAAACGCCAAGCCCCGTCGAAAACGCAGCTTGTAATCGTCAGTCGCGATCACCATCGCCACCACCCGGTCCGCGGCCACCACCCGGTCCGCGGCCACCTCCAGGACCACGGCCAAACGATTCGCCGCTAAGCTCGCGCTCGGCACGCTCAGCTTCTCGCTGGGCACGCATCACATTGCGCTCAGACTCGGAGAGCATATCGTCACCGTTGGTGTCACCGCGCTTCATGAATTCCCACATGCGCTCCGGCATCTCGTCTTTTCCAAGATTGCCGTCGCTGTTTGTATCGATCGAGGCAAAGAACTCCTCGCGGCGGCGGGCGCGTTCCTCATCAGACATGTTTCGCCAGTCTTCGCGGCTCATGCCACCGGGTCCGCCCTTTCCGCCCTTTCCGCCCTTTCCGCCTCCAAAGCCACCTTTACCGCCACCATTATTGCGAGACGGGGAACCAAAGGTCGTCACCACTTCACCCTCCGGGGTCAGCTCAATTTCACGTGGCTCCCCCTCTACGGCAACCAGGTCCATGCGTATCTCGCCTTCCTCCCAAACAAGACCTTCGTTGTCACCAAAAGGAATAATGCCGTAGTCCCTCCACTTCACGGGGAGGCTCAGGCTGACCATGAGTCGATCCCGTTCTTCGTCAAATCGCACCTGAGCGGGAATGGTCACTTCCTGACTGGCGCCATGAGCCTGGTAGGTTCCGGTCAGGTTGACTAGACCTTCCTCGCCGGGAACGGCACTGGTGATGTTCAAAGTGGAGATCGGGAAAAAACTCACGGCGAAGAATTCGTCCGCCTTCAAGTCCTGCATCAATTCCTGATCGCGAGAGACCACGGAGTTCATATCGATGATAAGGGAATGCTCACCATCCGGGTTGAGGCTGTTCCCGAGCAAATCAAGCTGACCCACAAAATTTGCGAAAGCACCGCGGGGGGCATCTTCGCCTTCGCCTCCACTGAATCGAATTCGGGACCCACCGGTAAAGACAAACACCCGAGACTCCGGTTCCACTTCTTCTGTGACCTCCGGTTCTGCTTCGGTCTCCTCGGTTGTTGGTTCAGCCGCGGGAGGGATTTCTTCTTGGCAGGCGGATAGAAAAAAAGCGCCTGCCATGATGGGCAACAATGGAAAAATTAGCCGAGCTTTCATAACGTGGACTTCATTCAAACACATTTGCCGAGTCAATGGCAAAGTAGTTCGTCTGATATAACTCCAGTCTCCCGTGGACGTTTCGCAGACTTTTCAGCTAAAATGATGTTGTCCATGCCTCTTCAAACTCTCTCCCTGTCCCTCTCAGATGATCCACCCCCGGCGCCCATCGCGGATTGGATTGATGAAGCCAACCGGCGCCGGGAGAAATTCTACAACGAAGGGCTAGGGCTCCGCATCCCCAGGTATGTTCCAAGCAATCCTCAGATGGTCTACGCTGCCATGGCCGACTTGAAGGAGAGCGGACACCTGCGCGGCCACACATTCTGCGAGTGGGGAAGCGGTTTTGCTATTGCCACCGGGATTGCCTCACTCCTCGGCATGCAAGCCTTCGGCCTGGAGATTGAGCCAGAGTTGATCGCCCGCTCACGCAATTTGGCAGCGTATATGAAGGTCCCCCTCACCATTCTCGATTCCGACTATCTGCCGGAGGGTTTTGATGAATCCGAAGAAATGGGCGGCAAGGAGTTGATCCTTCCCGAGGCCACAATGGCGGGCAGTATGCTGCCGGAGTACGAGGGCCTAAACCCCGCCGATGTAGACCTTTTCTTCGTCTACCCTTACCCGGACCAGGAAGAAGTGATGATGGATCTGTTCGCCGCGGTAGCCAGTCACGGGGCCGTCCTCCTGATTTACCGCGAAGAGGAGGAGGTGGATGCCTTCCTGCTCGAAGAGAATGACGACAACGACTTCTAACATTTCCACCGCTTGAAGATCCTTCCAAAAGACCCGCGGTTAGGCTCCACCCACCCGATCATGAGCCTCGTTTGGCCTTGCTATTCCCAACCACTCTGTCCACCTCTGTTGCCCTCGACGGGAACGTGATCCAGCTTAATCTAGATTCCGCGATGGATACTGCTAATAAGGTCCTTAACCACGCTCCTCGAAGCCGGTAATTATTTAGAATCGCGTCTAAGGTTCGCTGTGTATTAGTCTACTTCCTCCTCCATCATGCGAAACATTTCCCATATTATTAATCAAGTCTTGCCCAAGCTTCAACAACTGGAGCAGGATCGATTAATATACCGTGCCCGTCATCGCACCTATTTGATTATTGGTATCATTCCCCTCGTGGTCCTTATCTTAGGCGGGTTTCTCTCAGGCCGGATTTTTATAACCTTTTTCATCGCCATCCTTTGGCTCATTGTTTCAGGAATCCTCTACCACCTAAAAGCCGGAAAACTCGGCAACGCCTATCGCGACAGCTACAAAGCCTCCGTTCTTCCTCCGCTGATTCAGGCAGTGGATCCAAACCTGAAATACGACGCCAAGCTTGGGATATCATCGCCCTCCTTTGTAAATACCGAACTCTTTACAACCCGCCCGGATCGCTACCACACTGAAGATCTTGTCCACGGCACCTACGGTAAAACACATCTCCAGCTCGCGGAGATCGATGCTGAGGATAAGCGTACTCGTCGTGACAGCGACGGCAACGAGGAAACTTATTATGTCACTATTTTCAATGGCATTCTGCTGATTGCCGATTTCCATAAACACTTCCACGGCCGCACCTTCATCTTCCCTGATAAAGCCGAAAAGTCTTTTGGTAATCTCGGGCGCTTCTTCCAGAAAATGGGGGGACGCAGTGGCACTAATCTGCTCCGTATGGACGACGTCGAGTTTGAAAAAGCTTTTGCCGCCTATTCCACGGATGAAGTGGAGGCCCGCTACATTCTGAGCACCTCCATGATGCAACGCCTCCTCGACATGAGGAAACGATTCGGCAAAGACGTCCGTGTCGCATTTAAGGATTCGTGCCTGATGCTTGCGGTGCCTCACCACGAACCCTTCCTCGAGCCAAGTAAGAAAATACCCGCCACGGACACCAAGCAGATTCAGGACCTCCTGTTCCACCTTAGCTACTTCCTCGACACCATCGAAGAACTGGATCTCAACACCCGGATATGGACAAAAGATTGAACAGTCGGCGGTATTTTACAGGCTGAAACTTCGCTGAGAACATCAACTGTTTTCGGAATCACAAACCCCACGCACCTATTTCGGCAGCCCCGGCTTTCTTTTCGAGTCCTTCGAGGTAGTCCTTATATTCGTGATAGGATCGGCCATCCGACGTCGCGACGTAGTAGAGCCGGGAACTGATATTCACGTTTACCAACGCTGACAAAGAGACTGTCGCCATCGTTTTCGATCAGTAAGGCGCGAAAGATCAATCTCTGTTTTCCTTTCATCACCATTTCCCTTTCACGGTTGAGGTCAGCTGCCCTTCTTGTCCTGCACAGTCGACTTCACGTAGAGCTCACGCAACTGCTTGAAGTCCACTTCGGCCGGGCTGGCCGACATGAGATCGACGCCCTTGTTGTTCTTAGGGAAAGCAATCACCTCGCGGATACTGTCTTCCTTACAGGCCAGCATTACGAGACGGTCAAGACCCAGTGCGATACCGGCATGCGGCGGCGCACCGTATTGGAATGCTCCGAGGATGTGACCGAAGTTATCGGCCTGCTCTTCCTCATCGATTCCAAGAACGGAGAACATCTTGGACTGGAGGTCACCCTCGTGAATTCGAACAGAACCACCACCAAGCTCGTTGCCGTTAAGAACGACGTCGTAAGCTTCCGCGCGGATTTCGCCCCACTTGGACTCGTCAGCAAGAAGCTCTTCCTGGCCGGCTTTCGGGCGAGTGAAGGGATGGTGAACCGCGTTCCACTTGCCTTCCTCTTCGTCGTAACCGAGTAACGGGAAGTCGACGACCCAGTGGAAGTCGAGTTCGTCTTCCTTGCCTTCGAGCCAGTTGTTCATCTCGGCACACTCAAGACGCAGGCGTCCAAGTACGTCGCAAACGGTGGCGCGAGTATCGCAGCCAAAGAGAATGAGGTCGCCCTCTTCGATGTTGAGATCTTTCTCGATCGAGGCGAGTTCCTCTTCGCTGAAGAACTTCACGATGGGGGAGCGCCAGGTGTCTTTGGTGGCACCGCGAACCTGGATGTAGGCCAGACCACCGGCACCAGCTTCCTTGGCCACCTCTTCGAGGCGCTTGATCTGTCCGGTGGAAATGCCGGCAAAGCCTTTCGCATTGATCGCGCGAACGACACCGCCGTCTTTGACGGCACGCTTGAAGACACCGAATCCAGAGTCAGCGAAGTGCGAGGTTAGTTCAACGATCTCGCATCCGAAACGACGCTCAGGCTTGTCGCTGCCGTAGCGGTCCATCGCGTCCCAGTAGTCGAGGCGCTCAAACGGAGTGTGTATGTCAACGCCCTGGCTCTCTTTGAACACCCTCGCGAGAAGGCTCTCGATCAGGGCAAAGATGTCTTCAGATTCCACGAAGCTGGCCTCGATATCGACCTGGGTGAACTCAGGCTGACGGTCAGCACGCAAGTCCTCGTCGCGGAAACAACGGGCGATCTGGAAATAACGCTCCACACCTGCAACCATGAGCAGCTGCTTGTATTGCTGCGGCGCCTGGGGAAGAGCGTAAAATTTGCCCGGGTTGAGACGGCTCGGGACGAGGAAGTCACGGGCACCCTCAGGGGTGGACTTGGAAAGAATCGGCGTTTCGATTTCGACGAAGCCGTTATCGTCTAGGCCATCGCGAATCGCCTTGGTGATGGTGTGGCGGGTGCGCAGGTTGTTGGTCATGCGTGGACGACGAAGATCGAGGTAACGATGCTTCATCCGCAGGTCCTCGTTACTCAGCTCCTTGTCGAGCTGGAACGGCAGCACCTCGGCCTTGTTGAGAATCTTTAGTTCAGTCGCGACGAGCTCCACTTGACCGGTCTCGATCTTATCGTTCACGGTGGATTGTCCCTCGATTTCAGGGCGATCATCAACCCGGCCCGTCACTTGAATGACGTCTTCACCTCGCAGGGTGTGGCTCAGCTTGGCGGCATCTGCATTTTCCTCGGAACGGAACACGCACTGAGTCACCCCCTCGCGGTCACGGATATCGATGAAAATCACACCACCCTGGTCACGCACGGTATTGACCCAACCAACGAGAGTGGCGGTCTCGCCGGCGTTGGATTTACGGAGTTCATTACAGTGATGCGTTCGGTACATGGCTGTCTCAGCTGGGTTGTTTATAGGGCACGCCAGAGCGGTTTAGAGCCGAAGTGCCCCAGTCCAGCGTGGGCGGAGACACTACTCGCCAATTCTAAAGGTGCAAGCGTCGGTATTTGAAGGGCTACAAAGCGATATTCCCCATCCAAACCCGTTCTCCAGACCGGCTCGGCAAGTCTGAATGCCGGAATCCCGAGGGAACACCAGGAATGAGAGGAATACACCCACTGTAAAAGGAACCCTTTTAATTGTCGGCTTTACCCAAGGACCGAAGACCTAAATATGAAGAGAAGTATATCAGAAGAAGAGCGACCAGACTGAAGACCAGCTTCAGCCAACGCGCTATCACCATTAATACTCTCCCATATTCTTGCCAACACTGGCGTCAGTCCACCAGTAGAGAATGCGGCCGCAGTTCTCACAGAAGGTGACCTGCTTTTCAGCGCGGACGTCGACCACGGTGGACTTGGTTACCTTCATATGGCAGCCCTGGCAGACTTCGTCGACGAGCCCGACCACAGCCATGCCGGCTTTGGCATTAAACAGGCGATCGTAAACGTCGAGCAAATCAGGATCGACCTTAGCGGCCTGCTCGGCACGAGTGGCCTTTTCGGTTTTGACATCCCCTTCGAGATTGTTCTTGAGTTCGCCTAGGTCCTCAATTTCCTCTTTCACCGACTGCTCGTTTTCTTTGAATTTAGCGCGGGCGGAGTAGAGGGCATTCTTCTGCTCCTCAGCCTGCTCCATCAGCTCGATCTCCTTGTCTTCGAGACCAGAAATTTCTTCGCTGTAGCGTTCAATCTCTTTTCCCATTGCCTGAAACTCCTCGTTCTTCTTCGTCTCGAACTGCTGGGTCTTGAGCTTGAGAATGCTATCACGCCGAGTCTCCACATCTAGTTCCAGATTCTTGATCGCCATCTCCACACGCTGCAAAGCAGCCGTGGCTTCATCGAGCGCCTTTTGATCGGCCACCAACTTATCGCGAATGTCTTCTTCCTCGAGCGGAATGCCGGCCAGCTCTTTTTCGAGGGCCTTCAGTTTCTGGTCGTGATGTTGAACGCGGACGAGTTTCTCAACTTCTGGGAGCATGATGCGGTTTCGTGTTTCGGGAGGATGGGAAAAGTAAAAAGTGGGACAGCGAAAAGTAAAAGGTAAATCGGCCACAGACAGACAGGTTCTTTTCCCCATCTTATTCACATTTATTCCAGTGGTTATTCACACAACTTCAGAGTAGCCAATCCGGTCGCCCACAAATGGGTGGCGACGGCATGGCTTCGCGAATCATCTGGCGCCAGTCACCACCTTCATCAGCCGGTAGTCCAAACCACGAACGGCACCCACCGAAAGTATCTCGATCCTTGAGAATCCACGATTCCTTGAGTAGATGTGGTTGCACCACGGCGTAGAAAATACTGGGTTGATCGCCCCATTCAAATCGTTCCTGGACCGTTTCTTCGGTCCAGATATGAAAGCATTCGAGGCGCTGCACTTCTTCCCAATTTGTCAGTCGGCCCGTGGCAAGGGTTTCGACATAGACCCCGAACCCGATCTTACCGCTGATCCGACCGTCGCTGTCGAGTGTCCGCGGGGATCCATCTTCGTTTGGTTTCACCTTTTTGGCCTGCTCGTGGAAAAGGCTGGGAAATAGAAAAAATTGGTCGTGCAACCATTGGAATCCACTTTTGCCCTCAGAGATCCCACCTTTGCGCAAAATCACGGTTTGCTCTCCAAGGCCCAAAGCCTGAACCACCAATTGCCATTCTTTGAAGGCGACGGGGCGCCACTCAGGATCAAACTGCTTCATTTACCTTAACGTTTACTCCAGCATGGACGTCGTTAATGCTTAGGCAAAGGGGGCGCGTTACCTATGAATTTTCCACTGGAAAAACGAGTTTGATGTTATATTTTCCGCCCCTGCCGGTTTGGCTTGATGCCTTTCTGCAGATAGATGGTGGCTGTAGCTCAGGGGTAGAGCCCCGGTTTGTGGTTCCGGTTGTCGCGGGTTCAAATCCCGTCAGCCACCCCATCTCCCCGTTTCGAAATCGCTCCGGAAGTTGGGATTCCCCCGACCTTGCTTTTGGCATTGTCGCAATACCCAAATCACATGGACTCGCTCGAAACTCGTATCGATTATAAGTTTGCCAATTCTTTGCTTCTTGCAGAGGCGCTGACACATCCTAGCCTCGCTTACGAATCCAAGCGTCCGCATTTTGATAACCAACGTCTCGAATTTCTGGGAGATGCAGTGATCCAGCTTATCTTAACGGACGAACTCTACCAGCTCTTCCCGAATTTTAGCGAAGGGCGCCTCACCAAGTTACGCAGTCGACTCGTGTCGCGCGACGCACTCTGTCGCTACGCAGACAAAATTAAACTCGGGTCCTACCTGATGCTTGGAAAGGGCGAAGACGCCAGCGGTGGGCGCAAACGCCCCTCCAACTTAGCCGATGCTTTCGAAGCGCTCGCCGGTGCCATCTACCTCGACAGTGGATTCGAACCAACCCGGCAATTTCTGCTCAACAATTTTCAAGAGTTCATTGAAGAAATCGCTGCCGAGCCTGAGGAGAACAACCCCAAGGGCGAACTCCAGGAACACCTCCAGTCTATTTCACCGACGAGCCCATCCTATGCTATCGTCTCCCAAGAAGGGCCTGACCACCAGAAGCTGTTCGTATCTGAAGTGACCTGGGAGGGACTCAAGTTGGGTCGTGGCTCCGGTTCGAGTAAAAAAGAAGCAGAAACCGAAGCTGCCATAAAAGCGCTCGATGAGCGTGTCTGGGAGGGCTTCAAAAAGGGTAAATAACCCTGCAATAAGTGTGAGCAATTGAGGGAAACTGTTCAGTTATTCCCATCAAAGAGCGCTTTCTCATTTTACTCTCATCAGTTCTTCACAGCAGAAAATTGCACTTAAGTCATTGAAGGACAACTGATTTGAATTGGCGGTTAAAGTTATTCACGGATAGAATAATAAAGAATCATTTCCTTATAAAATTAATCTCTTCTATTAGGATGTGAAGAAGTCCAATTTCGAAGTGCTTTCAACACTTCCTGCACCTGGATTCCTCCTAGTGACTTGTCCTTAGAGACAAGTCGTTTCATGTCTGGAGACACCGGAGCCCAGATCTCCGGATTGGTAGGCCCGAAGAGAAGAAGACCTTTCGTTCCGGCGCTTGCTGCAAGATGAGATACGCCGCTGTCATGTCCGAGGTAGAAGTCGACATCGTTTAAGACGGCTCCGAGCTGCGGCAGCGTGAGTCCGCTGAGATGCGTGTAAGGAAGTTCGCGTTCATCGAGCAAAGCGAGGAAATGCCCGATGGTTTCGTGTTCCGCTTCTCCGCTGGTGACGACAAACTCGATGTCCAGTTTGCGATGGATTTCGGCGAGGACGCTGGCCCACGATTCGAATGACCAGTTCTTGCTCGCGTTCCCGCTTCCGGGATGAATAGCAACGCGGGGGCGCGATGGTGTCTCGATGGCGTCAGAGCCCCGATAGTCGAGCGTCATTTCTGGATCATCGAGAAAGAGCGCCAGCGCTTCGAGAGGAGCGGCAAGTTGTAAGGCGGCGGGAACGAAGGGTGCTCCGTCTGCAGGCCGGAAAGGACCGCGCAGAAGCGTCTGCACGCCTGCACGCTCGAGATTGTCGCCGAAGAAGCCGTCGGGGTCATAAAGGTAGCTGACAACGACGTTGAAGGACGAGAAGTAGTCGCACCATTCCTGATCGAGTTTCGCTTTCGGGGCGAAAAAAGCAGCCAGGCGGCCGTCCTCGATCGACCGAGTCCGATCCGCAAGGCCCATGGCTGTGGCTAGGCTGGTAATGGCGGGGTAACCGAGAATTTCGACCTCGTTTTCTGGCAACTGGTCGCGGACCAGCTGGATCGCCGGCATCGTCAGGATGAAGTCTCCGACGGCACCGCCGCGAATGAAGAGAATTTTACCCATCTGTGCAGTAATCGGTGGTCGGTAATCAGTGGTCCGTCAACCTCGGCTTAAACGTTGTCTGGAATGTGCTCCACTTACCACGACGGATAAAAACCGCTCGAACTAGCGGCAAGCTACGAAGTCGCTCACTGAACACAGATCATAGACCATTCATATCCGATCGCCCTACTTCAACCACTCCAAAGCCGCCTTGATGATCGCTTCCGGCCTCTCCTCGATCGATAACACCAAGACGCGCTCTCCTGCTTTCGGCTCTTCGAGCGTATCGAACTGACTCTTGAGCAGATCGGAGGTCATGTATTCATGATTCCGCGCATCCATTCGTCCTTTGATCAGCTCAAAGCTTCCTTCGAGATAGATGAGGCAAGGAGATACAAAATCTCCGAGTAGGTAGTCGCGATATGCCTGCTTGAGTGCCGAACAGGAAAGCACCGGGGTGCGTCTATGATCGACCTCAGTGCGGGCAGCGCTGACCATGCGATCGAACCAGGGCCAGCGATCATCATCTGTCAGAGGAATGCCTTCGCCCATCTTTGCCTTGGCTTCGACTGTGTGAAATGAATCTCCTTCGAGGTAAGTGCCGCCGAGCGCTTTGGCGAGTCCTTCAGCGATCGTAGTTTTGCCACAACCGGAGACACCCATAACGACGATGAAACGATCCATTGGCCTACCCATAGACCGGATCCGGCAAAGTGCGTGCGATTTCTTGGACGCGATAACCAAAACCTCGATCCGACAGGGTTGAGCCGTCGAGTAAACCCTGTTGCCTGCGGTAGAGGCCGGGGTGGATGTCTCGTTCCGGAGCACTCGCTTCCGGGTAGAATTGCATGCCGTTGGACTCAACGCCCATGATGGTTCCGGCGTGTGCCGCGAGGAGAAAGTGGGGGATCTGGGCCAGCATCGGGTTCGTCAGATCCTGAACCATCAGGGTCATCCCGTGAGCCTTTGCCCAGCAGAGACTAAGCAAGGCTCCGGTCTGCGTCTTGCAGGTCTTCAAAGCTACACCGGTCCATCCCAGCTCGCGACCCATCCGGACAAACTTCCAGTCATGAGCACTCTCATCCATAAAGAGCGGCTTACGGGCGCTGACACTACGCACATCAATTTGGTTGGCTTCGAGATCGTAGGGGAAAGGCTGCTCGACGTAGAGAATTTTCTGGTAGGTGACCGGGTCATCGATCTTGAGGCGATCGAGAATGTCATTCACGTAAGCTGGGTCAGTCACGGTGCAATTGAAATCTGTTGTCAGCCATGAGACGTCTTTATCTTTGCAGATCTGCCCGATTTTTGAAACGCGGTCGTAGTCCCACTTAGAGTCGTTGCCGCGCAGTTTGATCTTGAGGCAGTCTAGCCCGTCCTGCTGAATCCAGTCGCGCAGGAGAACCGGGTAGCCGTCATCGGGTTCATCGCCGGTGAGCTCATCCTCGCTGATCGGATCGAGTCCCCCGACGAGGTGCCAGACTGGCAATTGCAAACGCGGTGTATAAGTCAGGAAATCGCTGGGAAATACTCCGTCAAAGCTAACCTGTTCCGCGCTGGGCTTGAGAAAGGAACCGAGGTCACGGGAGAGAAATTCGCTGTTATAGGTCGAATAGATTGGGCGCTCATGGAGGTGACCATAAGCATCGTGCACCGCAATATCGAGGAGCGAAAAACAAACCAGCGCAGCCAGGTGCGGAAGTGCACCCTCATCGGAACGGGTCGCATTGAATTCATCTTGCAATTGATAAAGTCGGTATTTGATAAAGTCGTGCCCTAATTCGATGGGGTGACCGTTTTCTCCGAATTCATTGAGTGCCGCGGCGAGGTTGATGGTGAATTGCTTCAGAGCGTCGTGGCGATCCTCATAGTCGATCGTCGATGGCCAGACCCACGCGACGGAAAGTGGCGTTTCACCCCAGCCTTCGGCGGTGCGTCCGTTTTCCCCTTCAACGACGACACGCGCGCGGGCGCAGGTGACAGAGTCAAGGACCTGCGCGCCGAATTTTAGCGGAACCCGCATTTCTACGGGGATGAAGTGGAGGGCGACCTCACGAATTTTGGCGTTTTTGGACATAGTGAATAAGTGTTGGAAATAAGTATTCCTATCACGAGCTTGCCATTAGCGCTTCAATCTCATCCACTTCGATCGGGATATCGGCCATCAGGTCCAGATTGCCTTCCGAGCGGACGATGATGTCGTTTTCGAGGCGAATGCCGAAGCCTTCTTCGGGAAGATAGATTCCCGGCTCTACTGTGACGCACATGTTCTCGACAAAAATATTCTCCGTCGAAGTCACATCGTGCACATCAATACCGAGGCTGTGGGAAACACCGTGCATGAAGTATTTGCGATAAGCTCGTTTCTCTTCGGGCAGTTCATCGTCCTCACGCTCTTCGGCGACAACGCCAGGGTCGAGTAAGTCGAGGGCAATCAATTCGTCTTCAGTCGCCCTGGCCACTTCTTTAGCATAAACTTCCCGAATTGGTTTACCCGGAACGATGAGCTCATCGATGCACAGTCGAAAGATGCGCAAGACCGCCTCGTAGACTGCGCGTTGACGCGGGGTGTATTTGCCGCTCACCGGAATGGTCCGCGTCAAATCAGCATTGTAGTTGGCATACTCGGCCGCCACATCCAGCAGCAAGAGATCGCCGTCGCGACACTCTTGGTCATTAGTCAGGTAGTGGAGCACGCAGTTGTTCAACCCGGAAGCAATGATGGGCTCGTAGGCAAAACCGCGCGAACCGTGACGAACGAACTCATGGATCAATTCCGCCTCGACTTCGTATTCCATGACGCCGGGTCTCACGAAACCAAGGATGCGGTTGAATCCCTTCGCGGTGATGTCACAGGCGTCTTGGAGTTGGTCGATTTCGATCTGAGATTTTTCCTGGCGTAAGAGGTGCATGATCGGGCTTAGTCTCCGGTATTCGTGGGTTTGATAGAGTTCCTGGCAGTCTTGTCGAAAGCGGGCGTCGCGAGAAATGTGCAACGGGGCCGAAAAGCGGGAGTATTCGTTAGCGTTGCAGTAAATGATTCGGTTACGGCGAGTAAGGCGGCGTAGATAAGCGTCGAATTCTCTAGTCCACTGGATGTTTTGAATACCTGATACCTCGGCAGCCTCCTCCTTAGACAATTTGTGACCTTCCCAGATCGCGAGCAGTTCCGAGCTTTCGCGAACAAAGAGTATCTCTCGCATCTCCGGATCGGGGTGGGACGGACAGACCAAGAGGATGGTTTCCTCCTGGTCGGCGCCGGTCAAATAGAACAGGTCGCTATTCTGAATGAAGCGGGTCGATCCGTCGGCACAACCCCAAGGAACTTCTGAGGAATGGAACACAGCGAAGGAACCTTCGGGCAGCTTCTCAGCCAATCGGCGCCGGTTGGTAATAAATAGATCCGAAGGAATTGACCGGTATTTCATGGGCAAATTTTCAGTGAAAGCAAGGGATTGTGGTATAGTTCCGACCCGAAGTCACGGGGGGAACTTAGCTGTTTTCTTTAGGGCTTTGATTTTCAACCCCTTATGGCAGATATCCAGAAACAAACGGTCGTTATCGCTGATAACGACTCCGACTTTCTTGACTGGGCGTCCAAGCATTTGGAGGCGAGTTCCGTCCAAATCGTTACGACAACGTCGTCGACTGATGCCCTTAAGCTTTTCAACGAAAAACAAGCGGACCTCCTCATCGCCGAATTCAATCTTCGTCCAATTGACGGTCTTGATCTGCTCAAAAAAGTCCGGTTGTCCCAGCCCAACGCGATGGTCATTCTCAACGGCCACATCAATTCTACGAATGCTGTAATTGAGTCGATGCGCTTGGGCGCCTTTGATGTGCTTCGTCGTGAGTCCATCAATTTCGAGCTTCGCCACGTCGCTGAGCAAGCGCTCGCCTCGGCCGAGCAGATGAAGGTGGCGGCGGATAATTCGGACTCCGGATCGATCATGCCGCCTCAGTCGCCTGATGATTTGATCATTGGAAACTCCCCGGCGATGCAGGATGTTTATAAGCTCGTCGGCCGTGTCGCCCGCGCTGATGCGCCGGTGCTGATCACCGGTGAGAGCGGTGTGGGCAAAGAAGTTGTTTCCAACGCGATTCACAAGTTTTCCCGTCGTGCTAAGTCCGAATATGTCGCGATCAACTGTGCCGCGATCCCAAGTAACTTACTCGAGAGTGAACTCTTCGGACATGAGAAAGGGGCTTTCACTGGTGCCGTCAGCCAGCGGATCGGACGATTTGAGCAGTGCGATGGAGGCACGCTCTTTCTCGATGAGATTGGCGACATGCCTCTCGAAGTTCAGAGCAAGTTGCTCCGTGTTTTGCAGAGTGGAGAGTTTTCCCGAGTCGGCGGTAACCAGACCCTGCAGAGCGAAGTCCGCATTCTCGCCGCCACTAACAAACAGCTCGAAGAGGAAGTTGAACATGGTACATTCCGCGAAGATCTTTTTTATCGACTTAATGTGGTGAGGATTCACATACCGCCGTTGCGTCGTCGTTTCGAGGACATCCGTCTTCTTGCGGAATATTTCCTCCAGAAGCAAACTGCACAAGGTAGAAACCGCGCAATGCAGTTCTCTCGTGAGGCCATCGAAACGCTGGAATCCTACAACTGGCCCGGTAATGTGCGCGAACTAGAAAACCTCGTTCAGCGTGCCTGCGTGCTGGCTTCAGGTAACGTGCTCCTTCCCACCGACCTGCCCTTTGATCAGGGCGGCCCGCGAGACGAAGAGCGTTCCAAGCTCGAGCGCGCGGCCCGCCGTTTCATCAATGCGGCGGCGGAAGAGGGGATCGCCCCGGTGGAAGTGGCGATGCGCCAACTCGTCCAGGAGGCTTTGATAACAGTCGAAGACGACGATTCCGCTGCTGCCAAGTTGCTGGGTATCACCGAGACTGAGCTCAAGAAACACCACCCCTCGTCAGCTGCGAGCGAGTCGGCTTGATTAATCAGGTGTTGGTCGATATGCAAAGTCGATTCGGATGATTTTCTCTGGGAAAAAATAGAGGCAATTCCGAGTGATCTGCCGTATGGAAGCGAAAGCATGAGCGTCCCATCCGAGCCGACGAACAACACATTCAACCCATCTGAGTCAGATCAGAGCATCAGGGAACGGGGCATGGCCTCGATTGAAACTGAGCTTCGCGAAACCATGGAAGGACTTCGCGATGTCCTTCGGTCAGCGGGGCAGGATCATCTTGCAGCGCTGCTCCCGTGGCTGAATAATTCGAAAGAAACCGCGACTCTTGCCGAAGCTGGTGATATAGCTGAGGTTTATTCCATCGCGTTTCAATTGCTCGATATGGTCGAAGAGCGGGTGGGCTTCGAATTTCGTCGAGACCGTGAAGCGAAGCTGGGGCCGGAGTCCGAGAAAGGGTTGTGGCCTCGTTGCCTCCGGGCACTCAGGAACGAGGAATTTACCGAAGAAGAAATCGCAGAGGCGATGAGCCATGTCCGGATTGAGCCGGTTTTTACGGCGCACCCGACGGAAGCGAAGCGACCCAGTGTGCGTGAGCGTCACCGCGACCTCTATGACCGCCTTCACGGCATGGAGGAACATGGTCTGACTAGAGAAGAGAAAGTGACTGCCCGCGAAGACTTCCTGACAGCGCTCGAGGCACTTTGGAACACCGGGGAAATCCACGTGGAGCGACCTACTGTGGAGCGCGAACTGCGCAACGCACTTTATTACCTGCGCGAGGTCTTTCCTGAAACGGTAGAGAGAATTGGCCAGCGACTGGAATGGTCGTGGGAATCGGCCGGCTTTTCACTGGACACCTTGAAGAAAGCCGGCGGCGGGCCGAAGATGCGATTCGGTCTGTGGATCGGCGGAGATCGCGATGGGCACCCGTTCGTCACCGCTGAAGTGACCCGCAAAACCCTGCAGGAACTTCGACTTCAGGCGGTGAAGCTTTTCCGCCGGGAGCTGGCTACCGTTGCCCAGGAGTTGACGGTTTCAGCTCCGGCGCATCCAGCTTCCGAATCCCTGACGCATCGCATCGATGAGTTGGCTAAGTCTCTCGGGGAAGAAGGGAAATACATTCTGGGCCGTAACCCCGAGGAACCCTGGCGTGCCTTTGGCTACCTGCTGCGGGCCAGACTGGAAAACGAAGATGCAGTCACAGTGGAACAACTGGAAGCCGATCTCGAGTTGATGAATGATTCACTCGTCGCGATCGGAGCAAAACGCCTTGCTGGACGTGTGGTGCAACCGGTAATTCGCAAGTTGAAGACTTTCGGCCTCCACCTCGCCGAACTGGATGTTCGCCAGAACAGTGAGTTTCACGATAAAGCGATGTCTCAATTGTTGCAGGCTGCCAGCGTGGAAGACGGTGAGAACTTTGGCGATTGGCCGGAAGAAAAACGGGTCGCTTTTCTCAGTGAGGAGCTTGAGTCACCCCGTCCGTTCCTGCACCCGGATCAGTCGGCCGGAAGCGAAGCGGATGCAGTTAGGAGTTGTTACCAGGTTCTCGACGAACAACGGCGCAAGAGGGGCGAAGGATTGGGCAGTCTCATCGTCAGCATGACGCGCCAACTTTCCGATCTGCTGGCAGTTCACCTTTTTGCCCGCGAAGCAGGTTTGACCGAACTGGTAGACGGCAAAACGACGTGCGTGCTACAGGTGGTACCACTCCTCGAGACTCTCGGAGACCTTGAAAATGCGGCGGGCATCGTGGATGAGTATTTAAGCCATCCTGTGACGAAACGAAACCTTTCGATCGCCTCTGACGAGGAGCGCCCGGTCCAGCAGATCATGCTGGGTTACAGTGACAGCAATAAGGACGGTGGTATTCTCGCCAGCCAGTGGGGACTCCAGAAAGCGCAGCGGGCCGTGACTAAAGTTGGCAGAAAACACGGGGTCGCCTTTCGCTTTTTTCACGGCCGCGGCGGTACTGTCAGTCGCGGGGCTGGCCCGACGAACTGGTTCATGCGGGCATTGCCTCATGGTTCTTTGTCAGGGGATTTCCGCATGACGGAGCAGGGCGAGACTATTGCCCGCAAGTATGCATACCCTGACAATGCTGCCTATCACCTAGAGAGCCTCGAAGCCTGCGTCACCCGGACCACAGTGAAGAACCTACGAGAAGAAGCACCTGAGGATCCTGGCATCGATCTCTTTCCGACACTCGCAGCTACCAGCATGAAGGCTTACCGCCAACTCTTGGAAGAGCCTAACTTCATGAATTTTTACAGGCAGGCCACTCCGATCGATGCGCTCGAACAGAACCAGATGGGTTCGCGGCCTTCGAGACGCACGGGCAGCGCAACGCTTGATGATCTGAGAGCGATTCCTTGGGTATTCAGCTGGACCCAGGCGAGGTTTTATCTTCCCGGATGGTATGGCGCGGGAACAGCTCTTGAAACATTAAAACAGGAGCAGCCTGATGATTTTGCCCGACTCGCCAGTTCGATTGGCGAGTCTACCTTCGCCCGTTACGTTTTTACCAGTATTGAGACGAACCTGATGAGCTCCAGTCCCGAGTTGATGAAGGCCTATGCCTCGCTCGTGGAAGACGACGAAATCCGAGAACGTTTCATGGCAAAGATTGACACTGAGTATCGACTGCTCTCCGACCGCCTCGCAGATCTGTTTCCAACACCAATACGGGATCGCCGTCCGCGCTACGCCAAGACCCTCGCTCTCCGGGACGAGCCATTACGCACCCTGCACCTGCAACAGGTGGAACTGTTGAGGGAATGGCGGAAAGGCGACTCTGACCTTCCTCGCGAAATCATCTTTTCAATCAGTGCGATTGCGAGCGGATTGCGCACGACGGGATAGTGTTCTCATACCCGAGCGACAGAATTTTACTCAACTGCGAAACGGTTGTTTTTTAATTCGACACTATGGAATTACCTCGAAGTGCGGGTCGATGCCGCCAATTGGGCGATCAATGACCGGCAGGTGTTGGGAAAGGAGCGGTTGGTAGCGTTTGCGGGATTCACCGTTTCGTGATTGCCCGCTTGAGACAAATTTCGGAGGATATAATTGCGGATTTTATTCGTTCTTCTTGCCGTCGAAAAGGCTTTCTCTAGAATGTGGGATCGGTCTCTTTTTGACTGTTTCGCACAATGCCCACCGACCCGTTTATCCACCTTCATCTGCACACTGAATACTCGACCCTCGACGGGGCGGTGCGAATTAAGGATCTGATCAAGAAAGCCCAGCGCTGCAAGATGCCCGCGGTGGCGATGACCGATCATGGAAACATTTTCGGTGCTATTGATTTCTATCAGGCAGCTAAGGCAACGGAGGCCAACGATGAGGAATCCACGGTCAAGCCAATCATAGGTTGCGAGGCCTACTTGACACCTCCCGGGGTGAAGCTGTCAGAGAAAAAGCCCCAGGCCGTGTCGGTTGGGAATTCGGCCAGGAAGAAAAGAAATTCCCACTTAACCCTCCTCGCAGCAACGAACAAGGGATACGAGAACCTTATGAAGCTGACCAGCATAGGTCACCTCGAGGGGATGTATTACAAGCCGCGGATCGACAAGGAAACGTTGGCAGAGCACTCCGAAGGGCTCATCTGCATGAGCGGTTGTATCAACGGCGAGGTCAATCAGATGATCCAGAATGAGAATCTGGATGGAGCTCGTAAGAGTGTCGGGGAATTCGTGGATATCTTTGGTCGCGAAAATTTCTTTCTCGAGGTGCATGACCATGGTTTCGCCGAGCAGACCATGTGTACGAAGCAGATGGTGGAGTTTGGCAAGGAATTCAATCTCGGACTGGTTGCGGCGAATGACGTTCACTTTCTCAATCAAAAAGACCACGACGCGCACGATGTCATGATCTGCATTGGCACTGGTTCGCTCCTCATGGATGAGAACCGGATGAAGTATTCCCCCGAGGTTTACTTCAAGACGACCAACGAGATGCGCCGTCTGTTCAAGGACATTCCTGAGGCGATTTCCAATACGCTCCAAATAGCCGACATGTGCAACGTTGAGATCCACCTCGACTCGACCAGCTCGGAAAAGTATCCGCAATTCGAATCTCCTGACGGCAGTTCTCGCGAAGCTTATTTCCGCAAGGTCTGTTTCGAAGGCCTCCGGATGCGCTACGGCGATCGAGCGGACAATGACGAAGAACTTCGCAAGCGTCTTGATTACGAGATTGGAATCATGGAGAAGATGGGTTTTGTCTCCTACTTCCTGATTACCTGGGACTTCGTCAAATGGGCGAAGGACAATGGGGTACCGGTAGGTCCGGGTCGTGGTTCAGCGGCAGGTTCTCTGGTCGCTTACGTGTTGGAAATCACCGATATCTGTCCGATCCGATTTGGCCTGATATTTGAGCGATTCCTCAATCCTGAACGCGTCTCACCGCCGGATATTGATATTGACTTCTGCCAGCCGCGACGGGCCAAAGTGATCGATTACGTGCGACGCAAATACGGTGAGCGAGCTGTGTCACACATCATAACATTCCAGACTCTTGGAGCGAAGAGTGTGGTGCGGGACGTGGGTCGCGTTATGGGACTAAGCTACTCGGAGGGCAACCGGGTCGCCAAGATGATTCCCAACGAACTCAATATCACCCTGGCAGATGCCCGCAAAAAGAATCCGGAGTTGCGGGAAGAGCTCGAAAATAATCCAACCATTGCCGAACTCTGGAAATACTCGACCTACCTAGAGGGTTTAACCCGGGGAACTGGTATCCATGCGGCGGGTGTCGTGATGGGTGACCGCGAACTCACGGACTACGTGCCGCTGGTGCGAGGCAAGGAAGGGGAGGTGGTGACCCAGTATGCGATGGCACCGCTGACCGAACTGGGGATGTTGAAGATGGATTTCCTTGGTCTCAAAACCCTGACTGTGATTCAGGATGCGCTGGATCTGATTCATGAGCACACTCCAGACTTCATAATCGACAACGACGGCTTCGATGACAAAGCCACCTTTGATCTCCTCAACCGCGGCGAAACGACCGCGGTGTTCCAGTTGGAATCCGGTGGCATGATGAACCTCTGTCGCCAGTTCGATGTGAACCAGATTGAAGATATTATTGCGTTGATCGCGCTCTATCGCCCAGGTCCGATGGACCTCATTCCTGATTTCATTGACCGAAAGAAGGGCAAGAAAAAGGTCAAGTATCTCCACCCTTTGCTGGAGGAGGCGAGTGAGGAAACTTATGGGATTTTAATCTACCAGGAGCAGGTACAACGAGCCGCCAACCTGCTGGCTGGCTACTCACTTGGCGAGGCTGACCTTCTCCGCCGTGCTATGGGTAAAAAGAAGCTCTCAGTCATGATCGAGCAGCGCAAGAAGTTCGTGGAAGGTTGCGACAGGGTAAACAAAATCCCTGAGAAGCAGGCTAACGAGATCTTTGACTTGCTGGAGAAATTCGCCGGGTACGGATTTAACAAGTCGCACTCGGCAGCTTATGGCTTGGTCAGTTATCAAACGGCGTTTCTCAAAGCGAACTTCCCGGTTGAATTCATGTGTGGGGTTCTTAGTAACGAGATCAACAACATGGACAAGATCTCAATCTTCGTGGCCGAGTGTCAGCGTATGGGGATTGAAATCCTGGCGCCGGACGTGAATCGCAGTTCTCTTAAATTCTGCCCTGAAAAACTCCCCAACGGAAAAGACGCGATTCGATTCGGTCTGTCCGCGATCAAGAACGTGGGCGGCGCAGCGATGGAAACAGCGATTGCCGACCGGGAGGCGAACGGCGAGTACAAATCGCTGGAGGAATTCGCGAGCCGTCTCGACAGCAAGTCGGTGAACCGGAAGATTCTCGAAAATCTGATCAAGGCCGGAGCCTTCGATTTCACACTGGAGCGACGCGATGAGATGTTCTCCCGCGTTGGCCAAGTTATCGCAGGGTCCAGTGAGGCACAGAGGGATCGTCAATCCGGGCAGGCAGCTTTGTTCGACATGAACGAGCTCATGTCAGCGGCTCCAGCTCCGGATGTGATCGAAGAGGACAAGGTTGAGTGGAATCAGCGCGAATACCTCACTCAAGAAAAAGACCTACTCGGTTTCTACGTCACGGGTCACCCGCTCGACGAATACCGCAGTGTAATCGAGAAAGGGAAGTATTTAGACGTCAAAGACCTACCCCAGATGAAACCGGGCAAGAAAAGTCAGCGCTTTGCCGGACTAATCGTTGAATCGACTGTCAAGTATACCAAGCGCGAAGGAAAACCGTTCGCGATCCTCAGGTTGGAGGATTTCTCAGGCCACACTGAGGTGATGGTGTGGAATGAAACCTACCAGAAGTGCAACCCCTACCTGGAAAAGGGAAGGGTGATTGAGCTGAAGGCCAAGGTGGAACAGGACAATCTCAGCGAGGAGAACCGCCTCACCGCGGATGAGATCCGGGAGTTGTCCCCGGGCGCTGATGCGACGACCGTCTCCGTCGATCCGCTGGCTCGACAGCGCGCCATGATGGAAGCGCACGGGGGCCAGACTAACGGAACACATGGTCATTCCAATGGGCAAACCGTCCGAAGTAGTGATAATGGACACCAGGACCAGCCGCCTTTTGCGATGCCTGTGTTGCTGCACCTGGATTCTGTTCGTGATACGGTGTCGACGATTAAAATAATTCGCACTGCCGCTCAGCAATTTCCCGGGGACCGTCCCCTGCAGATAGAAGTGCGGCGTGCCAACGGACAACGCGTAACTCTTGAGGCTGGAAAGTCCTACCGCGTGTCGGATGAGTTTATCAAGAGTGGCGGTGTGGAAGCGTGGGTTTAGGGCCGCACGAAGGCTAGTTTTGCGAGCCCATCACTTGCTAACGGCGCCCTTAAATTTCACCACTGCGTTGGCGATTGAGTCGGCGATTTTCTGGCGGTAAGCAGAGTCATGGACTAGTTTGCTCTCGGTCGGGTTGGTGATGAAGCCGCCTTCGAAAAGGATCGCCGGCTTGTTGATGCCGCGAAGCACGTTGAAACGGGCGCGTTTGATGCCGCGGTCGATGGGCCGAAGCTCATGAATAATGTGGGCGTGAACTGCGGTAGCAAGAGCGATGTTTTCTGCGTCGCGAACATTGCCGCTCAGCGGCGAGCTCCAGGGGCTGCCACCGTTGGTGGATCGAGTGCCCTGCGGGGCGAGAGCATAGGTTTCAATGCCCTTCCCTGTGCTCGAACCCGATGCGTTGTAATGAATGCTGATAAAGATGGCGTTCCGGGCGCGGTTGGCGATGTCGACCCGCTGACTCAGGGTAAGGAACGTGTCATTACTTCGGGTCATGATCGTTTTGAATCCCCGCGCTTTCAGCGCGTTCTCAAGGCGAATGGCTGTGTCGAGGGAATAGTCCTTTTCGTATCCGCTGATGCCTCTGGCCCCGGAATCGTGGGCGCCATGGCCGGCGTCAATGACAACGGTGTCAAAACTGATCGGCTTCTTGATGTAGCTGGGACGAACCACCGGATCGACCAACTTGGCGAGGTCGACCGTCGAAAGCATCGCTTTGCCGCCACTCTCGATGACGGGGAAGCTGAGATTGAACATGATGTTGTTTACGTAAATCGCCTGCGACCCGATTTTCCAGGTCATCACGAGGCTGGGATGCTTGAAAAGGCGGTTTTTGTCTTCCTTAGCGAATCGTTGAAACTGATAAAATTTTGCCACATTCTCGTCGGAGACATACTCTCGGCCACCGAGGCGGTAGATTTCCCAGTCTTTTGCCCCGATAGTGCTTGGAGAGCAAGCAAACAGAACCGCGCCTGCCAGAAAACTCAGGCCGGAAGCGGAGATTACGCGCGGCATCCTCATGGGATGGGACTGTCGTGCGAAGAATCGCATAAGGGATGTGGCAGGGGGCGTCAACCCTCAGGGCTCGTCGAAAAGAAAAGAAAAGTTAAGCGATTTCAAGAACGAACGCAATGGGTGAAATGGGGATTTCAGTTTTACAAATTGGCGCAATCAAGAAATAGTTTCGCGCCCATCAATTGGGAGGTCCCTATGACGACAGAATTATCCAAAGGCTATCAACCCGGCGACGTAGAAATTCAGTGGTTCGACCGCTGGGTCGAGTCTGGCTGCTTTCGCGGAAATGAAAACGGTTCAAAGGAGGCCTATTCCATCGTCATTCCGCCGCCCAACGTAACCGGCATCCTGCACCTCGGGCATGTTCTCAATAACACGATCCAGGACATCCTGGCCCGCCGCGCCCGGATGGAGGGCAAAGATGTGCTCTGGCTTCCGGGAACGGATCATGCCGGAATCGCCACGCAGTCCAAGGTGGAGCAGAAGCTGCGCAAGGATGAAGGCAAGACCCGCCGCGACCTCGGTCGTGAAGCGTTTCTCGAGAAAGTGTGGGATTGGAAAGAAGAACACGGCGGCATCATCATCCAACAGCTGAAGCGACTTGGTTGTTCCTGCGACTGGGAGCGCGAACGCTTCACCATGGATGAGGAATATAGCCGATGGATTTCCAAGATTTTCGTTGACCTCTTCGAAGAGGGCCTCATCTACCGCGGCAAGCGCATGGTGAACTGGTGTCCAAAATCGCTCACCGCCTTAAGTGATGAGGAAGTCATCATGAAACCGCAAAAGTCGAAGCTCTATTACATGCGCTACAAGGTCGTGGGAACTGATCGCTGGGTTGAAATTGCGACAACGCGGCCCGAGACGCTCATGGGTGACTCCGGCGTGGCGGTGAACCCGAAGGATGAGCGCTACGGTGATCTTGTTGGGGAAAAAGTGCTGCGTCCTTTTCCTAAAGCGGAAATTCCGGTCGTGGCCGACGAACATATTGATCCGGAATTCGGAACCGGCGTGCTGAAGGTGACTCCTGCGCACGACAAAGCTGACTTTGAAATAGGGCTGAAGAACAACCTCGAGATCATCGATGTCTTCAATCCGGATGGCACCCTGAACGCGCATGCTGGCCCAGACTTTGAAGGCATGGACCGCTTCGACGCCCGTGAAAAAGCGGCTGAGAAGCTCGATGAGATGGGGCAACTCGTAAAAGTGGAGGACTACGACAACAACGTGGGCTTCTCCGAGCGTGCTGATGTGCCGATTGAACCTCGTATCTCGATGCAGTGGTTCCTGAAGTATCCCTGTGTTGAGGCGGCTGCGGCTGCGGTGGCCAACGACGAGATTCATTTTCGTCCTGAGCGTTGGAAAAAGACTTATGCTCACTGGATGGAAGGCATTCAAGACTGGTGCATTAGTCGCCAGCTGTGGTGGGGTCACCAGATCCCGGTGTGGTATCGCAAAGAAAAGGCAGATGAGCTTCAGGGTCGCGAGAGCCTGAACGCGGAAACGAGCGGCGGCGATCTCCATGTGGGAATAGAGCCCCCGGCCGATGAAGAAAACTGGGTCCGCGATGGGGACGTACTCGATACTTGGTTCTCCAGCTGGCTTTGGCCCTTTGCCACAATGCGTGACTGCTATGAAGGCAGCAGCCCCACGCTGGAAAAGTTCTACCCGACGACTGACCTCGTGACGGGCCCTGACATTATTTTCTTCTGGGTCGCGCGCATGATCATGGCCGGATATCGCTGGGAAGGGAAATTGCCATTCAAGAACGTATTTTTCACTTCCATCATTCGCGACAAGCGTGGACGCAAAATGTCCAAGCAACTAGGCAATTCACCAGATCCGCTCGACCTCATGGCCGAGTACGGTGCAGACGCCCTGCGCTTCGGCCTCATGCGAATTGCTCCGACCGGAACGGATGTGAAGTTCGATGAAGATCAGATTGTGGAAGGTCGGAATTTCGCCAACAAGCTCTGGAACGCGGCCCGCTACCGCCAGATGCAGGAAGGCAGTGGTGAATTTGATCTAAAGGCCCTGTCGATCTATTCCGTCGACATTCTAGCTAAGCTAGACCAACTCGAGCGCGATATGGCGGCCTCCTATCAGGATTACAAGTTTAACGAGTTGGCTCAGCAGCTGTACGACTTCTTCTGGAGTCAGTACTGCGACTGGTATCTTGAGTCCTCCAAGGGCGCTTTTGCTGAGGGCGCCGATCTAGCGTTCAAGGCTTCGACGCTTGCGACGATGGATCTGGTGCTGAAGCGATTCCTTCTCATGCTTCATCCCTTCATGCCTCACATCTCAGAAGAGCTCTGGGAAAAACTCGACTGTGGTGAAGAGGGTGGTGAGGAATTCCTCATGCAGACAACGCTGGCGGAGAAGGCGACATTGGCTGACCTCGCGACTTGTGAAATCGAAGCCGCTCAGGCGCGTGTTAAGGCAGTTTATGAAGCCGTTGGCCGGGCTCGTAATTTGAAGGCTGAGTACGGTCTTTCTGCGACAAAGGGAGTAAAGTTTATCATCGATCCGGAAGGTGGCAGCTTTGATGAGGCTGATGTTTTTCAGACACTCGCCGGCGCCGGAGAGATAGCGGTTGAGCCCGGATTCGAAGCTGAGAAAGGTGTGCCTACCGCTCTGACAGGGATCGGAAAAATCTATCTGCCGCTCGAAGGTCTCATCGATGTCGAGGCCGAGAAAGAGCGTCTCGGAAAAGAACTCGCCAAGGCAGAAGATGAGCTCAAGAAGGTGAACGCGAAGCTCTCTAACGAGAACTTCACTTCCCGTGCCCCCGAAGCTGTGGTTCAGGAAATGCAGGATCGCCAACAGCAGTGGCAGGAACGTGCTGACGAGCTCGGCCGTATGATTGAAAACCTCGGGGTATAGGCACTCGCAGACTTAACCGTGGTCGTATCGAGTCAACAGGCCGGCTAGTGGTAAGATCCTTGCTATTTTCATTACGTGTCGATACACCAATGACACTTACGATCTGGCATCACCGGAAGATCTCGAGATGGACCCTGCAGCGATCCCCAGCTCACGTTTTGAGTATCGGGCTTGAGTTAGGGCATCAGTTCCGTAAACTCGACTCATGGATCTCGGACTGGCGAAAAAAGGGGCTCTCGTGATGGCTTCTAGCGGAGGCATTGGTCGAGGCGTGGCCGCGGAACTGGCTAGCGAGGGAGCGCGCGTGATGCTGTTCGCGCGATCCGAAGAGAAACTTATTGATGCCGCATCGGCAATTGAAGCTGAGACTGGTAACCGTCCGCTCTATACCGTGGGAGACATCACTTCTGCGGACGATGTTTATGGCGTTGTGGAGAAAACGGTCGCCGAGTTTGGCGGGCTTTGGGCCTTGTTCAACAACACGGGTGGCCCGCCCGCGGGAGGCTTTGAGGATTTTGATGATGCGGCTTGGCAGACCGCCTTTGAATTGACCACGCTGGGTTATGTCAGGGCGATCAGGGCGGCATTGATTCCAATGAAAGCCGCTGGAGGAGGGCGTATTGTGAATAACACGTCGGTCTCGACAAAAACAGCGATTGATTCGCTGCTTCTCTCCAATGTTTTTCGGTCAGGGTTGGTTGGTCTTGGGAAATCATTGGCACGGGAACTGGGACCCGCGGGGATCCTGGTGAACACGGTTGGTCCGGGTCGTATTGATACAGAGAGGATTGAACAACTGGACACAATCTGGGCCGGCCAGGCGGGGATCAGCTTTGATGAACAGCGCAACCGATCTCAGGCGGCAATTCCTTTGCAACGTTATGGTTCCCCAGCTGATTTTGGGCGGATCGTGGCGTTCCTCTGTTCAGAAGCCAACGCTTACGTTACGGGTCAGAATATTCTGATCGACGGCGCTATGGTGGAAGCCTACTAAGCTGGCCACGCAGTTCTGTCAGGAGTCTTCTGACGATTCCTTGCTGGCTTTGTCGCTTTCGTGGAACTCCCGTACAATGTAGATGGGTCTACCCTTTACTTCATCGTAGATTCGTCCGAGGTAAGAGCCAATCACCCCGAGGCAGAGCAAAATGATTCCGGAAAGTGTCAGAGTTACGACCAGAAGGGAGGCATACCCCGGAACATCAACCCCCAGGATGATGGTTTTGCCGACAACAAAAATGGCGTAGATGATGGCAACAATCGAGGTGATCGAACCAACGATCGTTGCCAGCCTTAAGGGAACTGTGCTGAAGGCAATGATACCGTCTGCGGAAAGCTTCAAAAGTTTCCTGTAGTTCCACTTGGTCGTTCCGGCGGCTCGGTCGGGTCGCGCATATTCGACAACAGCGGTGCGAAATCCGGGCCAGCTGAGGAGCCCTTTCATGAACCGGTTGACTTCAGGAAGTGCATTAATGACATCGAGAACCTTGCGATCCAGTAGTCTGAAATCGCCGACGTTCTCCAGGATGGGTTCATCCGCGAATCGATTGAAGATCCGGTAAAACCATTCAGCGCTGAGACGCTTCATGAACGAATCTGCGTCGCGAGTTTTTCGCTTGGCGAGCACGACATCGAAACCTTCCTGCCATTTCTCCACCATTTCAGAAATCAATTCAGGTGGATCCTGAAGATCAGCATCGATGATCACGACGGCATCTCCGGTGGCGGCCTTCAGGCCGGCAGTCAGGGCCGCTTCTTTTCCGAAATTGCGGGACAACTCGACGACTTTGATGCTTTGGTTGCGGTCCTTATGCTCTAGGAGGCCTTCCAGCGTCTTGTCGCTGCTCCCGTCATCAACACAGATGATTTCATATCTGAAGTCCGAGAGGGCATTCTCTACCTTTTTGAAGAAAATGTTCAGACTTTCTTCTTCGTTGAAGAACGGAGTGACTATCGAAATCTTCATCCAGCGATTCATTGAAAATTATGAAGTCAGAATCGACGACTTTTTTTTGATCGCCCAATACAATAGAAGGCCGAAGAAGATACAACTGATAAACGGCTTCCACCAGATTCTTGTTAGATCGTAGAGATAGTTGTCGGATCCGAGACCGATACAGATGAAAACCAGGATCCAACTGAGGGCAGATTCCCTTCCGTCACGGAACATTAAGGCTGCGAGGCTGCCAATAAATGGCGATAGAATCAAAAACGAATTCGTTTCTGTTCTCGGATTGAAAATCATCATGTAGGCGGTTGCCGCAGCGCCAATCAGCACAATGGCGAGACGGATGTTGAAGTGCTTCCGATAGATCCAGGCCATCCAGAGAGTCACCAGCGAAAATGCGGCCCGGATGACGAACCAGACATTGTCGGAAAGGTCGATGCCAAACTTTCGGAACATCGCTGCAATGTCGTCGTAGGCTTCAACATCGGGCCTGGTAGCCGTTTGAATCTGGTGAATCGCTCCTTTCCACTGTTCGATGACATAGGCTTGGTTCCAATGAGCGAATCCGAAAAGGGAGAAAACGACGAGCCCGACCGGCAATCGCCACCAGAGCTGCGGCATAAGCACGCCGAACAAGAGAATGGGAATGATGCCATGGGGCTTTGCCGCCAGGCCTAAAACCAGCCAGAGGGTTGCCCACCACCACCGGTTTCGGATGATAGCTGCCGACGAAAGAAGGATCGTAGCGGCAAGCAGCACGTTGAACTGGCCGTTTGATGCGGCCGCGATAGAAGCGGGGAACGCCATCAGAGAAACGGCGAAGAACGGCGAGTCCTCTCCAGGTTTTGTCAAAGCTCCGCACAAACTCCAAATCCCGAAAGCGAAGAACCCAACCGATATGATTCGATAGAAAGCTTCTGCACTACGCAGTTTGAAGTGGGTTTGAAGGGTTTCCTTGAAAGGTTTCTCCCCAAAATCTTCAAAATTTTCTGGAAAAGGCTGCCAGAGAAAGGGTGTGTAGAGGAAAATGGACTGCGGGAAGTAAAGAAAACCGTTGCCGGAACCCGAATAGAGTGGCTCTTCGTTAAACCACGCGTAGGCGGCACGGCTATAGTGGTGGGTAATGGTACGCTCGGCGGGTCTAATAAAGGCGATCACGGCAAGGACCACGAGGAAGAGCATCCAGAATCTCTTGGCATGGAGATCGCTTTTGTCATGCCACGTCAGGGCTTTGATTTTTTCGCCGAGTCTTTTAATAAATGAAATCATTTTCCTACCAATCGACAACTCAGTTTGCGTGGGAGTGCCTCAACTCAGCCATCCTTGTTGTTTTGTCTTCCGAGCGCATCAATGCTTCGCCGACAAGAATAGCGTCGGCTCCCCACATGCGAATCTTCGCGGTGTCTTCACCTGTGTAAATACCGCTTTCGCTGACGAGGATGCAGTCGCCGGTGACTTCTTCGCTGAGAGTTTCTGTCGTGCTGAGATCCACCTCGAAAGTGCGAAGATTGCGATTATTGACTCCAATAATATTGGCCTCGGTCTCTAGCGCACGCTCCATTTCTTCGAGATCGTGTACTTCGGTGAGGACATCGAGCTGACATTGGTTGGCGATATCGAGCAGGTGAACCAGCTCGTCCTGTTCGAGAGCGCCTACGATGAGCAGGATCGCATCGGCTCCTGCGACTACCGCTTCATAGATCTGGGACTCGTGAATGATGAAATCCTTTCTCAAGATAGGCAGATCGACCACCTGTCGTATTTCGGCGAGGTAAGAGAGATGGCCTTTGAAGTAGTTCTCGTCTGTCAGGATAGAGAGGGCGTTTGCGCCGGCTTTTTCGTAAGCTTTGGCGATGGCGATGTGGTCGAAATCCTCGGCGATGATCCCGGCGGAAGGGGAGGCCTTCTTGACCTCAGCAATCACGGCCAGTTCGTTTGTGCCGTAGCCTTCGCCCAGTTCCTGATCACGCAATCCACCTCCGAGTGCGGTGAAGAATGACCGGAAGTCTTCGCGCTCGCGCGCGGTGTCCCTGAGCTCCTCAAGGCGAGGAAGCAATGCTTCCACCTCAATTCGCTTGTCGGCGATGATCTCGTCGAGCTTGTTTCCGAAGGTTTTCATTTTGGTTATCCCAGCTGGAAAAGCCAGGGCGGCATGGATACGCCTCCCAGAGCGGCGCTTCCAGCGCAAATTATAAAATTCTTGTTGAAAAAGTGACGTTCCTATTCAAATTACCCACCCCGCGGCCGAAGGGTAGCGGAATGCGGGTGTAGCTCAGGGGTAGAGCGCAACCTTGCCAAGGTTGATGTCGGGCGTTCGAATCGCCTCACCCGCTCCATCAATTTCCCCGAAAAGGCTCACGAGAAATCGTGAGCCTCTTTTCTTTCCCGGCAAACTGCCTTGATTCTCGGTCCGGGAAGACGGATCTGTCCTGGTGGAAACGTTATTTCGCTGGTCGAAGTTTGTGGACGAGGAGCACCTCGAGGATTGGGAGATCCGGCTCATCATGGCGGAGGTGGTCTACACGTTGGAAAAACAGGTCAAACGGAAAAACTGGCAGATCTCAAGCTACTTGACGACTCGTGCACATGCCGATGAGATTCGAGAGCTCTTTGGCGGGGGAGTGACAGAGGTTCGCCCAGACGACTGGCAGCCGATGGCTGAGATTGGTGCCAAGACTCGATTGAAGATACGCGACACTCTCGTGGTGACCGAGGCTGAGGATGAAGCCATTTGGGCCAGTGTGAAAGCGGAGTTTGCTGATCGCATCGTGTTGAGCTTTCCGCCGCAGCTGGCTTTTGGAACAGGTGGTCACCAAACCACGGCGGGTTGCCTGAGGTTTCTTGTTGATGCGGCCAAAACGCAGGAGGAAGAGAAGTGGCGCCTGCTCGACCTAGGTTGTGGTAGTGGCATTCTTGCGGTGGCGGCGGTGCTAATGGGTGCCAGGGAAGCGGTAGCCGTGGAAAATGATCCCCTGGCTCTAAAATATGCCCGTCTCAATGCGGAGCGGCATGGAGTTGCCGATAAGATCCAGTATGTTGAGGGTGATGCGATTGCCCTGACTGAGTCTTGTGCCTTCGGGCAGTTTGAGATGGTTGCCGCGAACTTATTCAGCGACCTGCTTATCCAATTGTTTCCGTATTTCCCCGACAATCTCTTGGCCGGCGGTGACGTGATTGTGTCGGGATTTCTGACGTCCCAGACCCGTTCTGTCGCTCAGCGGGCCGAATCAGTAGATTTGCCTCTGGCAGACTTCCAGCGGCGCGGAAAATGGGTTGCCGCTCACGGGAATAAGCCCTGATTGGAGCGGCGCCGATCGTGTAGATCGTGTAGATCCCCTTTCGCATATCGGCGAGGCCGTAGTATACTGCCGCTCTGTTCCCGTTTGTTTATCAATGAATACTGGTTCCATACTTAACGTCGTTAGGATGTTTTTCCTGCTCCTGGCGAGCTTTATCGGCGTTTCTGTGGCTCTGGGCGAGAATCCGGAAAACCATTGGTATGCTGCATGGTTCGGCTCGGTTTTTGGCCTTGGTTTTGCTTCGCTGATGATCGTGCTCGATGTGATGTTGCGCCATGTCACAATTCGAGCCTTTTCTTACGGGACTTTTGGTCTCCTTATAGGGCTGCTTTGTGCCTGGCTCGTTACCAGCATCGAGTTCTTCGAATCCGGCTGGGTCGAGCAGTTTCCTCTCGCCGCAAATATCTTCAATCTGGCGATGTTCCTCGGTTTTGGCTTTCTCGGAGTGATGTTGGCCCTGCGCAGTAAGCGCGAAGAATTTTCCCTGCTGATTCCGTATGTTCGTTTTCGCCAGGACGCCCTGCAGGACCTCCCCATCTTGCTGGATACCAATGTCATCATTGATGGCCGGATTCCCGGTATTTCCGCGGCCGGGTTCATGGGCGGAACCTTGGTGGTGCCGCGCTTTGTTCTTGAGGAACTCCAGAAAATGGCGGATTCCAATGACGACTTGAAGCGTGCCCGGGGGAAGCGAGGCCTCGACAGTCTCAATCGGATGAAGTCGGTCGACGGGATGGAAGTGGAGATCAATGACGAGGAATTGCGCTCCGGCTTGTCTTCAGACGGGAAAATGGTCGAACTGGCCGATATCCTGGGAGCTCGAATCCTAACCAATGATTCCAACCTCGGAAAAGTGGCCCGCCTCAAGGGGCTTATTGTTTTAAATCTTAACGAACTGGCCATGGCCCTGCATCCCGTGGTTTCTCCCGGTGACGAACTGGAGTTGGAGCTGGTCAAGGAGGGCAAGGACGATCACCAGGCCGTTGGCTACCTTCCGGACGGCACTATGATCGTGGTCAATCAGGGTAAGCCCCTCATTGGAACAACCCAGCCCGTGGTTGTGGCCGGTGCCGTCCAGACCAGTGCTGGTCGCCTGATTTTTGCTGAGCTGAACCGCTAGGATTTGGGGGATTCAGGCATTTTCGCGCCAGTGAGCTTTGGCCTCATTGTGCCCTGTCGTCCTGTTGTGAATTGCGGGGAGGGTTGTAATTTTTATCCTCGCAGAGACAACGAGATAGATTCTGCGGAGTCTAACTGCCTGACAGCCCTCCTGATGAAAAAAACGGCAATTTCTCTATTCCTGATCCTGATGACAATTACCGGCGCGGTTTTCGCAAAGCCGGAGCAGTCTCCCATAGCTAAGATCGATCAACTGGTGGCGAAGCAGCTCACAGAGCAAGAGCTGAATCCCAATGCGATGACCACTGACGAGGTCTTTGTCCGGCGAATTCATCTCGACCTCATCGGGCGAATTCCAACCCGCAAGGAAACGAGAGACTTTCTCGCCTCGGAAGACCCGATAAAGAGAGCCAAGCTTATTAATTCTCTCATCGGTTCTAACGGTTATGTGTCCCACCAGTATAACTTCTGGGCAGACCTTCTTCGTGCCCGCACCCAGATTGCCGGCAACGGGCAAAGCACCGAATCCGGTTACAACTACGAGCGCTGGATCAAGTCCGCGATTCGCCACAACAAGCCCTATAATGAGATGGTTTATGAGCTCGTGACGGCTTCCGGTGCGTCGTGGGAAAACCCGGCCGTCGGTTACTACCTTCGCGACTATGGCATGCCGCTCGACAATCTGGCCATGACGACCCAGACCTTCTTAGGCACTCAGGTGGTTTGTGCCCAGTGCCACGATCACCCTTTCGAAGAATGGACTCAGATGGACTACTACCACCTGTCCGCTTTCACCTACGGGATGGTGTCTACCAATGGCATTGAGTTACAGAACGATGCGATCAAAGAGTTGACCAAGAAAAAAGGCAAGCTTAACCCTGAGTTCTCCCGCGATCTGCGACGTGCCTACAGCAACATTCTTTTCCCGGTGCGTTTCAACAATGTCTTTGAGCGCGAGCGAGCCCTTCGTCTCCCGCACGACTACCAGTATGAAGACGCCAGGCCGAAGTCTGTAGTAAGCCCGGCTACCCTGATGGGTAACGAAGCGGTGATGAGCCCTTCCACTCCGCTGATCGACAGTTTCGGTGAGTGGCTTGTCTCCAAGGAAAATCCTCGTTTCACCAAGGTGATCGCCAACCGCATGTGGAAGAAAGCCATGGGTGTCGGTTTGATCGAGCCTGTCGATGATATCAAGCAGCACACCAAGCCCTCCAACCCGGAGCTTATGGCGTATCTCGAACAGCTCATGGTCGATCTCGACTATGATCTCCAGAAGTTTCAGCGAATCCTCTACAACACGAGAACTTACCAGCGTGAGGTGAGCCTTGAGGAGCCAACCCCTGGTAAGCCCTATTATTTTGCCGGCCCAATCCTGCGTCGCATGACCGCGGAACAAATCTGGGATTCTCTCGTGACCCTTGCCGTGAATCGTCCGGACGAGCCGGATGCCCGCCGCGAACTTCGCATGGATGAAAGCATCGCGAAGGTGAAGCTGGTGGCCGAGGCCCTTTATGACCAGACACCGAAAGAGTTCCTCAGGAATGGTTTGGCAATCAAGAAGGTGCAAGATCAACTGGCGGAGGAGATCCTCGCTTCCCAGGAAAAAGTAGCCAAGGCTCGCGAAGACGGTGACCCCGAACTAACTCGGGAAGCTCTCCGGGAGGTGAATGAAATTCGCCGCCGCCTGACGAATTCCATTGAAGAGATCGTTTACCGAGAAGGTCTCGAAAGTAAGATGAACGAGTGGTTGTCCGACGAGGGTAAGCCGGCCCGCAGCATTGAGGTTGCCAGTGCTGGAACCGGGGATGATGAATTCCTCAACCAGCTCGCGCTGACCCTCGACCTAGAGCAGCGTTCTTTCACCGAAGGAATGAAAGAAATTACCGGCAAGGGTAGTAATGGCCTCGTCAACAAGGTCGTTGCCGCGATGTTCGAAGATCAGCGTAGGGAAGTGGCTGCACACTACAAGCGCATCGAGTATAACCAGAAGGAAAGCTGGGAAGTGGAGACTCCGGCCGAAGTGAAGTCTTTCAAGGGCTTCCAGATCGCCGAGCGACGCCTCCAGCGCGCTTCCGAGCTGAATTCCCCGGCTCCCGCAGGGCACTTCCTGCGTGAGTTTGGCCAGAGTGACCGCGAGCTGATCGACAACTCAAGCGACCAGGCTTCTATCACCCAGGCGCTTGCGATGCTGAATGGGCCGGCCCTCAGCGCCATTACGAACCGCTACTCCGTGCTTGGGCGCGCCATTGCTGGCCAGAGCGTCAACCAGAAACTAGACACCATCTACATGGCTATGCTGAGCCGCATTCCGACAGACCAAGAGCGCAAGATTTTTAAGCAGGCCTGGGCCTCCGATCCGGAATCTGGAACCACCAACGGCATCGTCTGGACCATGCTAAACACGCGCCAGTTCCTCTTTATCCAGTAATGTTCCCTGACAAATATCAAACTGAAGAGGGTAAAGTCTCTCGACTAATTGACTTCGGTTGACCCCGTCTTTCTCCGTTAAGTTTCGAATCTGTTAAGTCCCATGAATATCGACAGCGATCTTTCCCGACGCCATTTTGTTTCACGCGCCGCTAACGCCTTTCTCGGTGTGAGCGCTTTGTCAGGTCTTTCCGGCATCGCCCGCGCTGCCGGAGCCGGCGCTTCCTCTCTTCGACAGGATGCAACTGCTAAGCGCGTCATCTATCTCTACATGAGCGGTGGCATGTCTCACCTCGATACCTTCGACCCCAAGCCGAAGGGTGAGTGGATGGGGCCCACCAAGCAGGTTCGCACCAAGGTGGATGGCCTCGTTGTTTCCGATAACCTGCCCCTGATGGCCCGCCAGGCAGACAAACTGGCAGTCGTCAATTCATTGACCTCCACCCAGGGAGCTCACAAGCAGGGCAATTACTTCATGCACACGAGCTACGAGATCCGCAGCTCAATCCGACACCCTGCCATGGGCGCGTGGATGCAGAAGTTCAACGGGAAAACGAATCCGGAGATTCCGGCCAACGTGATGATTGGAAACGATTCTTCGCATCCTGGAGCCGGTTTCTTCGAAAGCAGTCTTTCGCCCATTATGATTCGCAACCCTGAGGGAGGTCTGCAAAACATCAGGATGCACGCCTCCTTGAACGAAGACCGCTTCGACTTCCACCGTGACCTCGCGATGCAGCTCGATGCTCCGTTTGTGGAGAAGTATGATCAGAAGAACGTTCGTGCCTACACCGACATGTATGAAGACGCGGTGAAGCTGATGCGGAGCAAAGACCTCGCCGCTTTCGATCTTTCCCAGGAGCCGGATGGCCTCAAGGAGCGCTATGGCCGCAACCCGTTTGGCCAGGGTTGTCTTCTTGCCCGCCGCCTCGTTGAGAACGGTGTCAACTTTGTCGAGGTCACCCTCGGAGGTTGGGACACACACAATTCTAACTTTGTTAACGTGCCTGACAAAGCCGAGACTCTCGACTTGGCACTGTCTACCTTGCTGGTCGACCTTGAGCGTCGTGGCATGCTCGACGACACCCTTGTCGTGCTTGCGACTGAGTTCGGTCGAACCCCGGAGATCAACGCCAACGAAGGTCGCGATCACCATCCGCAGGCTTTCACCGGTCTCATGGCCGGCGGTGGTATAAAGGGTGGCCAGGTTTACGGTAAGACTGACGAGCGAGGTTCTAAGGTGGTGGAGAATGCCATCACTGTTCCGGACTTCAACGCGACGATTGGCTACGCCCTCGGTCTGCCGCTCGACCAGGTGCTTTACTCACCAAGCATGCGTCCGTTTACCTTGGCTGCCAAAGGCAAGCCGATGGTGGATCTGTTCAGCTAAGAGTGCGGTGACTCAGCCCTGGATCAGTTTATCCAAGGCGATTTTGTCGGCTTTGATTGCTGCGATGGAGTCATCCAGCAGCTCAGGATCCTTGTGGCTGATGTATTCCATGTGGAGTGAGATTGGTCCGGTGTAGGTGCTCTTTTTCAGCGTCTTGAAGAAGGCGGGGTAGTCCACTTGGCCTGTTGTCAGCGGAACATTGCTGGGCTTTTGGCTGCCGTCTTTCCACTCGAAGTCCTTGCAGTAGACAAAGCCAAACCAGGGGCGAAGCAGGTGAAATTCTGTGGGCCAGGACTGGCCGCCTTCGACAACCGCGTGGCGAATGTCGAAAGCGATACCGACATCGTTCGGGTCGCAGTCTTTCAGCACCTCGTAGACGTCCCAGAGGCCCGCGCCGAAACGACCGGCTCCAGCGTGGTTTTGATAGAGCGGCTGAATGCCAAGTGGCCGGCAGAACTCGATGAGCTTCTCGAAAGTCGCTTTGATTTCATCGAGTTGATTAGGGATGGGGCGGTCGTAGGTAAACTTGATCGACCCCATTCGGAACTGCTTCACCCCGAGGTCAGCGGCAGTTTTGAGAACAGTGCGATGAGTTTCATCTTCGGCGTTGTTCACATCAGTCGTCATCAAGTTCATCTCGACTCCGTTGTCGCGCAGAGCCTTGATTTGTTTAGGCAGATCGGTGGTAACTTTGTCAGGTGAGACATGACCGTTGGCTCGAACAGTACCTTCGATACCGACGAACCCCATCTCAGCGACAAGCTTGGCCTGCTCCTCGTAGCTGAGGTGTTGAAGCGGCTTGTTAAATACACAGACAGGCAACTCGTCTGGAGAGGTGGCGATGTTTTGAGCCAATGCTGGTGATGTGAGAGCAGTAGCCGACGCGGTGAAAAGGAATTGGCGGCGGGAGAAGGTGGTCATAGATTGATCGGATATTGATTTATACTCTTAAGACCGGCCCAGCTGAAACAGGCCCCGTTTCAGCGCTTCAGTCACTGCGTGTGTTCGATCCTTGGCGTTGAGCTTCGAGAGAATGGACTTCACATGGTTCTTTACCGTG